>CAXBGL010000008.1:0-31462 GCA_963975255.1 uncultured Nitrosomonas sp.
AGTACAATTAGAGAGTTAACAAAAACCAATAGTTAATTGCGACATAGCCAAAAGATTCTTATGTATCGATCTCCATTTCTAAATTCTATTGCAGAGTTTATGTTGATTCGCCGTTACAGCAAACGCACGATTAAATCTTATATTTCCTGGATAAAAGCATTTGTTGATTTTAATGAACAACGCCACCCCAATGGACTTGGCGAACATGAGATCAAGAAATTTCTCACCTACCTAGCTGTTAAACGGACAGTATCTTCAAGTACACAGGGTGTCGCTTTAAATGCACTGGCATTTTTATACAACAAATTTTTACAAAACCCACTGGGTGACCTAGATGCATTTAAGCGCGCTACATGCCAACCAAAATTACCGACTGTTTTATCGCAGCAAGAAGTAAAGTCTTTGTTTAAGTGTTTTGACCCAAAGTATCGTTTAATAGCTGGATTGTTGTATGGCTCTGGTTTACGGCGTTTGGAGCTCGTTCGTTTGCGGGCACATGATATTGATTTTGATCATTTGCAGGTACGTATTTGGAATGGCAAAGGGTTTAAACATCGACTAACTACGTTGGCCTCTGAACCTGTGACAGCACTTAAACGTCAAATTGAGCGCGTTAACCACATTCTGGCAGATGACCTTGAGAATCAGAATTATGTGGGCGTATGGATGCCTGATGCGCTGGCGCGTAAATATTCCAGTGCCAACAAAACGTTAGGCTGGCAATATCTATTCCCTGCGCATAAATTAAGTATAGAACCCGGCACAACAAATATCAGACGACACTATATTGACGAAAGCTCTGTCAATAAGGTTATCAGGCAAGCCAAACAAAAAGCAGGCATTATTAAGCAAGTGACATCACATACCCTGAGACATTCTTTCGCCACACATTTATTACAAAATGGCGCTGATATTAGAACAGTCCAGCAGCAATTGGGGCATGCCGACGTCAAAACAACCGAGATTTACATACACGTAATTAAACAAGGTGCCAATGGTGTAATAAGTCCGTTAAGTCATTTGTTAAGTGAATAATGTCTTATTGAATAAATGCATGCAATTAGATTTGTCTCATTTTATCTATCAGCCAGATAAGCCTCAGCTTCATAGTTTTGAACCATATAATTTAGTGATGCCAGCACACTCATGAAAGCAAATTATTTTGATCCAAAACGTCGTAAGCTGCTGCAATATGGTTTCATGGGATTGGGTGCCTTTGTTGGCAACAGCTTGCTGCCAACACCCATCAAAGCAGCATCCTTATCGCTGGTATCGCTGGTATCGTTGGGTACGCTATTACCACCTGATAATAATGGCGTACGTTTACCTAAAGGTTTTACTTCGCGCATCATTGCACAGTCTGGTCAGCATCTCTTTGGTTACGACTGGCATGCGGCGCCCGATGGCGGTGCTACCTTTTCTGCTGACGATGGCGGCTGGGTGTATGTTTCAAACAGTGAAATGAAGGACAAGACTGGTGGAGTGGGCGCATTGCACTTTAATCACCAAGGTGAACTGGTTGACGCCTATTCTATTTTGAAGAATACCAGTCTCAACTGCGCAGGTGGGCAGACACCCTGGCAAACATGGTTGTCTTGTGAAGAAATTGACAAAGGGCAGGTCTGGGAGTGTGATCCCTTTGGGAAGAAGGCGCCCCAAGTACATAAAGCCTTGGGTTTATTTAGACATGAAGCTGTCGCAGTAGATACAAAAAATAGGCAACTGTATCTGACTGAAGACAAGCCAGACGGCGGCTTGTATCGCTACACGGCGAATTCCTTGAATGCAGCAGGCTACCCTGATCTGGATAATGGCTTTCTTGAAGTAGCGGAAATCGTCAATGGTCGTGTTGGCACATTACGCTGGCATAACTTACCAGATCCACTGGCATCCACGATACCGACACGCAAGCAAGTGACAAACTGTACCCCCTTCAATGGTGGGGAAGGCATTTGGTATCACCAGGAAACGATTTATTTTACGACCAAAGGTGATAATCGGGTGTGGGCATATGACATTAAGCACAATAATCTCAGTATTATTTACAATGCTGCATTTAATATTCGGCCTGTGTTAACAGGTGTGGACAATATTACAGCTAGTGCTTCGGGTGAATTACTGGTTGCAGAAGATGGCGGAGATATGCAAATTGTTGTGGTATCACAAAATGAAGTCTATCCTTTATTGCAAGTTATTGGCCAAGATAAATCTGAGATAACGGGACCCGCTTTTAGTCCGGATGGCTCACGCTTGTACTTCAGTTCACAAAGAGGCAAAACGGGACAGTCCGAAGATGGCATCACCTTTGAAGTAGCAGGACCTTTTAATTAAGCTAAAATTTCTCATTCCTTGAAATTATTATTCTCACTGCGCATATACAGCTTCGTGACCATCCTAAAACTTCTCAGCCACTTGATAAATTTCCAATGGACACCATTTAAATCATCAATAATGATTATAGCGTGACAAACAAGGAGAATTGACTTGGAATATAAGGATTACTACAAGACACTCGATGTTCCGCGCGAGGCGACTGCAGCTGAAATTAAAAAAGCATTCCGCCGCCTGGCACGTAAGTATCACCCTGATATTTCCAAGGAAGCAAATGCTGAACAACACATGCAAGAGGTTAATGAAGCAAATGCAGTACTTTCTGATACAGAAAAGCGTGCCGCTTATGATCAGTTAGGCCAAGGACCTCAGGCTGGCAAAGACTTTCAACCCCCACCCGGCTGGAACGCTGGTTTTGAATTTACCGGCGGCCAAGCTCATAACTTCAGTGATTTCTTTTCTGAATTATTTGGCAAACAAAGGGGTGCTGATGCCAGACAGCAACATCACCGTATGCGCGGTGAAGATCACCATGCCAAGATCATGCTAGACCTGGAAGACACCTATCAGGGCACCAACCGTAGCATAACACTGCGCATGCCAAAACTTGATAACCAGGGACATACTATACTTGCTGAACATAATCTCAACGTCCGTATTCCCAAAGGGGTATACGCAGGTCAGGTTATTCGACTTGCCGGTCAAGGCGGCCCTGGGCTGGCTGGAGAGGCTGCGGGTGATTTGTTTCTTGAAGTGCATTTCAAACCACATTCCCGTTATCAAATTGAAAAGAAAAACATCTTTGCTGCTTTACCAGTAGCACCCTGGGAAGCTACATTGGGCGCTACCGTTCAGATACCCGTGCCGAATGGACTGGTTGAAGTACATATTCCCGAGAATTCACAGACAGGTCGCAAATTGCGTCTGAAAGGACGCGGCATCCCTGCCGCTTCACCCGGCGACCTTTATTTAGTTGTGGAAGTTGTGTTACCCCCTGCCACCACACCCAAGAAACGTGAGTTTTATCAAACCATGGCACGAGAATTAGCATTCAATCCACGTCAGAGTCTGGGAGTCTAAGCGATGTCTTATGAGATCAAGGGTATTTTACTGGAAGATGCATTGCTCAATTTAGATCAGCTGGCAGAAAGCTGCCAAGTCAGTCGTAAATGGGTTATCGAACACGTTCAATGTGGTGTGCTACTGGATGACAAGGCAAGTTCGGATCCAACTTCATGGCTGTTTGATAGCTGCAGTTTTATGCGAGTACGACGAATATTGGCGCTAGAAAGAGATTTCGATAGCAATCCCGAGTTGGCCGGTCTGGTTGCAGATTTATTCGAGGAAATCGATTTTTTGCGTAATAGCCTACAAAAAACCAAACTTCACAAGTAAATTAAAAAAGGAAGTCGCCGTGCCATTACATATCGTATGCCCGCATTGCCATGCAACCAATCGTTTGCCTGAAGAACGTCTTGGCGCATCACCTCAATGCGGTGCCTGCCATCAAGTACTTTTTACTGCACAGCCAGTTGAACTGAATGACAGCAATTTCAACCAACATATTTCGCACAGCAATATACCCATATTAGTTGATTTCTGGGCCCCCTGGTGCGGCCCATGCAAAATAATGGCCCCTGCCTTTGCTCAAGCAGCAGCTGTACTGGAACCACAAATACGTCTCGCAAAAGTTAATACTGAAGTGGAGCAGGCATTGGCTGCTCGTTTTAATATTCGAAGTATCCCAACACTAGCGCTATTTAACAACGGTCAAGAAACAGCACGACAGGCTGGCGCCATGAGTGAAAATGATATCGTCCAATGGGTACGGGCACAGAACTGAATTGATATACAAACTTGAGAAAACAAATATTCATGTCCGATAACAGTCCATTTCTATCCCGTCTGATCTGGTTTACATTGACGGCCATTGCACTGATGCTCCTGTGGCACAGGTTCCCAAATTTTTTCAGCTTGGACAATCTATCCCGCTCTGAATCACCGGTTAAAGCCATGCCACGAATAATCGAGCCACGTGGCAATTTGGCAGAAGACGAAAAAAGCACCATCGAATTATTTGAAAACTCTCGTGACTCAGTCGTATTCATTACAACGCATCAACAGGTAATGAACGCATGGACACGCAACATTTTCTCTGTTCCGAGTGGAACCGGATCGGGTTTTATTTGGGATGATAACGGACATATCGTCACCAATTTACATGTCATAAAGGGCGCGAGTCAGGCTACCGTACGGTTATCGGACGGACGGGATTATAAAGCTGCACTGGTTGGTGCTAGCCCTGCACACGACATTGCTGTATTAAAAATCGGTATTGGTATTCAACGCCCCTCCCCTGTCCCACTGGGAAGCAGTCATGACCTCAAAGTTGGACAAAAAGTATTCGCCATCGGCAATCCATTTGGTCTGGATTGGACACTGACTACCGGTATTGTTTCGGCACTGGATCGGTCTCTACCGAGTGGAAACGGACGTACCATCGACAATTTAATCCAAACCGACGCAGCAATTAACCCAGGAAACTCTGGTGGCCCGCTATTAGATTCAGCAGGCAGACTGATCGGCATTAATACCGCTATCTATAGCCCCAGCGGGGCGAGTGCTGGTATTGGTTTTTCAGTCCCCGTTAACACCGTCAATCGCGTAGTCCCCCAACTGATCAGTCGTGGCAAATATATTCGTCCGGCTTTGGGCATCGCAGTCGACGAAAAACTTAATAAGCATCTGACAAATCTAATGGAGATCACAGGTGTAGTCATACTCAGTGTCAGTCCAGGTTCGGCGGCGGATTCAGCCGGCCTTATAGGTGCAATCATTTCTCCTAATGGCGGTATTCGACCAAAAGACATCATTATTGCGCTAGAAAACGAACCCATTGATTCCGTAAATAAATTACTCGCGCTGGTGGATGAATACAAGATTGGGGATACCGTGCAAATTACAGTTTTACGTGATGACCAAGAAATTGAAATACCCGTTACCCTGCAACCCGGTGAATAAACCTACCCACTGCAACTGAACTCGTTCCAAAAAGAGTGTCTACTGCGGGGAAAGTTGGGAATTCTGGTAAAAATTTAACTTGATTAACACATTGTGACATTGGTTCGTACACTTCATGCTTGAATCTGTCAGGAATACTTGGCTTAAGAAATCGAGCCCTTTCATTACTGATTAGACTGTACTATAGAATATTGAAAAAGCAATTTTTCAAACAGATTAAATGGCGCATCCAGCATGCATAGTATGTATTGATTAACTACTCCCGCCAAGGGAAAGAAGCTTTATAATGAGAAAAATAAATTACATAAAATCAGGCGTTTTTATACTCACTTTATCTACCGCAATAAGCGCGGCAAATGCAGGCGATAAAAGTCTCTTCGATTCAGTGGATAGTGGTTTAGCAACTGTCGAGAATACAGCACAAAGTGGACGACAAGCGACTGATGCAAACGCAACCGCCGCTAATACTATTAGCACCGATGATATTAGTTTGACAGATATTTTAGCCAATCAATTAGGTGTTTCTCAACAACAAGCTTCAGGCGGTGCTGGTGCACTTTTTCAAACAGCTAAAACAAATAAGGCCCCACAAGCCTTCACAACTTTGTCACAGTCTGTGCCAGGGTTGAGTGACATGCTGAGTGCGGCACCGCAAACATCTAATTCGATATCCAGTCTAAGCAATGGCATTTCTTCAATATTCCGATTGTTACTGATTACGTTAGAAAAACAAGCGGCGAAATGTCAGCTAACCTATTACAGTCTGCCTTAAGTATGCCTTAATCTTGTAACGAATTACGTACCAAATAATACATCTAGAATAGAGCACATTCGACAGCAATGGATCCAGAACAGTTACAGAAATTAGTTATCCGAGTCATGCCTTACGGCAAGTACAAAGGTCGCCTAATTGCTGATTTACCTGGCAATTACCTTAACTGGTTTGCACATAAAGGGTTTCCTCCTGGTGAAATCGGCAAGCTATTAGCTTTAATGCAAGAGATTGATCACAATGGACTTTCATCCCTACTAACCCCTCTCCGGAAACGATAACAGACACAAAAAATATGCGTCCAACGCGATACCAATGAAAACACCAAAGAGAATTAAATCGCTGATCGAGGAAGGCTTTGTCGATGAAGTCATCCGTCAATTGATGAGTGGCAAGGAAGCCACGGTCTATGTAGTACGCTGTGGAGAAGAAATACGCTGTGCAAAAGTTTACAAGGAGGCCAATCGACGCAGCTTTCGTCAGAATGTCGCGTATACCGAAGGCCGGAAAGTAAAAAACAGTCGTCGTGCACGAGCCATGGAGAAAAGCACCAACTATGGACGCAAAGCACAGGAAGAAGCTTGGCAAAATGCTGAAGTGGATGCCTTGTACCAACTCGCCGCAGCAGGTGTGCGCGTGCCCAAGCCATATAACTTCCATGATGGTGTATTGCTAATGGAGCTGGTGACTGATAGCGAAGGCAATGCCGCCCCACGACTCAATGATCTAGCACTCACAGCAGCGCTGTCTCGCGAATACCATCGAATTTTGATCAGCCAGGTCGTACGCATGCTTTGTGCTGGAATCGTACACGGGGATTTATCCGAATACAATATATTGATCGACAGCACAGGCCCTGTCATCATCGATCTACCCCAAGCCATTAATGCAGCCGCCAACAACCAAGCCCGCGAAATGTTACTGCGAGATGTCGAAAACCTGACCATTTATTTTGGGCGCTTTGCACCTGAGTTACTGGCTACCGATTATGGCATGGAGATATGGTCGCACTACCAAAGCAGCCAATTACACCCGGAAAGCACTATGACTGGAAGCTTTGAGTGTATTGAAAAGCCCGTTGACCTAAACAGTGTCATGCGTGAAATTAACGATACACTCAAGGAAGAAGAAGCGCGACAGCTTTATCGTGCACTACATTCATGAAACGTTAGCCCAATGGGTTAACGTCCAGTTTCCGAGATCATTGACCAACTGGATAATCGTTTCAAACCTATAATCTCAGACGATATCGCCATCCACATAGAACCACTACCCGACCTCACGTACAAAACGGCTGATTTCATGCAAACGATATGTGCGACCACCCACTTTATAGCGCGCTACAAATTCTACTAGCGCACGATCCGACTCTAGTTGTTCATGTCGTTTCACTTTCAATCCCAACCATTTATTGTGCGCTTCACTGGCCACTTCAAGTGAAGCCGGGCGTGTGCTGTGATACCAGGTCGCCAACAAATAATCTTCACGACCCAGTGTATATGCAGTATAGCGCGAACGCATGAGTAATTCTGCAGTAGGTGCTGCTTCACCATCATCCAGATAGCGACCGCAGCAATTGGCGTATTCTTTGTTGTCACCCCTGCGCTGGATTCCCAGTGGTTTCGCCTTTACCCTCGAGCAACCGCATGGGCAAGGCATCGATTTCGTATTCATATAAACCTGCAAAACTTAGCTGCGTTTTTTTAACAGACGCAGGAAATAACGATTATATCTGTTTACAAAGACGACTCATCCATCAGGGCGACCTGTTCACGCAACTCAAGAATCCGATCCTGCCAGTAACGCTGGGTATTAAACCATGGGAACGCCAGTTTGAATGCTGAGTCGTCCCAACGCCGTGCGAGCCACGCCGCATAATGGATTAAACGCAAGGTACGTAGCGCCTCGACCAGATGCAATTCACGTTCATCGAAATCGTAAAAAACCTCATACCCAGTCAGCACGTCATTTAACTGCCGCATCCTATCCGCGCGTTCGCCCGAGAACAACATCCACAAGTCTTGTATCGCTGGCCCCATGCGGCTGTCGTCAAAGTCCACGAAATGTGGGCCTGCATCCGTCCACAATACATTACCCACATGACAATCACCGTGCAAACGTAATGTGCGCACTTTTCCTGCACGTGCAAAACAATGACGCGCGCCATCCAGCGCCTGATTCACCACGCTACGATAAGCCGCGTCAAGGTCAACTGGAATAAACTCATGCGCCAGAATATAATCGCGTGACTGTTCACCAAAGCTGGCGATGTCCAATGTAGGCCGTTCATGAAACGGCTTGAGTGCGCTGATAGCGTGGATGCGCCCGAGGAAACGCCCTATCCATTCCAGCGTAAGGCTGTTTTCCAGCTCGGGTGCGCGACCACCGTGCTTCGAAAAAACAGCGAAACGGAATCCTTCAAAACTGTGTAGCGTTTTGCCATCCAACACCAGCGCAGGCACAACCGGAATTTCGCATTCGGCCAATTCCTGTATAAAGGCGTGTTCTTCGAGTATCGCAGCATCTGTCCAGCGCTCAGGGCGATAGAATTTTGCCACCAGTGGCGCGCCCTCTTCCATGCCAATCTGATAGACACGGTTCTCATAGCTGTTAAGCGCCAACAAATGACCATCGCTGCGGAAACCGGTGCTATCCAGTGCATTCAATACGCAATCTGGAGAGAGTGTGGAAAAATTGGAGGGGGGCAAACTAGTCGTTTTGATCACAGCAAATCACTTGATATGGTATTCCCCTCGGTTTCTTATTTTCCGAAGGGCATGGGCTGTCATGCTACCAGTTTTTTATTGTGTTGGGTGTTTGATTCCGTTCATCAGAAAGCGAACTGGAAACTGATAGTCCAATGATCAAACAATTAACTGTTCACCATTCCTTCGAAAGTGATGCCTTCCGCACCAGTAATTGAAAATGCATACTCATGACGACGTGTCTGAAACAAACCGGTCGGTTGGTCTTCAGATCTAAAAATCTTTGTGCTCTCAGCACCAAACCATTGTTTGCATAGATACAGTACGGCTGTTCGCCATATTTTCGTCATTGGCTTCAAGTAGCGCTACGGTAATTTTATCGCCATTTTTGGGTGTTTCATTATCATCGGTCATGATGTCACCCCGTTAGAAGCTTTCCAAATAAATGTGGCCGGAGTCAATTGCCTATCAGATATTAGGCCTCATTCGCCACAAGGGGCAAGGTTGCTCATTTACCCAAGAATCATTTCGAAGCGGCAAGTTCATTCAGCGCGCCCATTAATCGCGTAAAGCGCGGCTCACCCGGAGAAAGCGCATTGGCAGCAAATAGACTTTCACGAGACTCACTAATCAGATCTTCTGTTGGTCTGTTCTTTTGCATGTAGGTAATGAGTACATACGCCAGATTGAGCAACGCGCGCTGATTTGATGGCATCGCTTGTCGGGCGTCGCGCATGGCATCTATTGCCACTTCATATTTCCCCTTACTCATCAGCAGAACGCCACGATTCATGATTTCCATGGCCTCCTTACGTGAAGTCTCAATCAATTCAGCGCCTGCTTCACCCATCCCAACCGAGGTAAAGATTTCAGTGGCATTATCGTGCAAAGCTTTATTTTCTGGATTTCTTTTAATTTCGCTTTGTATGAGTGCAATCGCTTGCTCCTTTTTGCCTGTCGCCATAAGCAAGCGAGCCATCTCCATCGATCTCTCGCTATCCGGGTTAATACCCTCTTGGGCAACAAGTTGACCCAGTTCGGTAGCGATTTGTTGCGCTTTCTTAACATTGCCACTCTGATGATGAACCATCCCTTCTACGGCCATTGCCTGCAGACGAACCCCATCATCATCAGCAAAACTAATGTTAAGGTTACCAAGCACTTTCAACGCTTCAGTAGGGTTTTTATTTTCACTGCACACCTTGGCCAGACCGATATAGGAACCAGCGGTCTTCAATACTGAGTTCTCGCCCAGTGAGACGCTCTTGCGAAAAGCCTTCTCGGCAGTTTCTAGCTTACCCATTTTTATAGCTACATCACCCAACTGCTTCTGCCGAACAACCGAATTGGGTGATAATTTTACCGCCCGTTCCAGTGCGTTACCTGTTCCCTCAACATCTCCCTGTGCCTGCAACGTTTCAACAAGCAAGTCATGTGCTTCCAAGAAATAAGGATTAACCGCAAGCGTCTCTTCGAGCAGAGTCTTCGCTGTAATCAGTTCATTGCTCTTAATCAAAACTTTAGCCAGGCATACTTTTGCCCAAGGGATATCACGCTCGGCAAGTGTACTCTCTAACAATTGTCTTGCACGATCCAATTCACCGTTGACAAACAACAAATCACACTTAGTACGTAGTAACTCAGCTGCGTTGGCTTTGTCAAAAGCCAGACGCTCATCACACAGACTCATCGCTTTGGAATAATCCTTTTCCTTCATGGCCTGATAAATTTCTACAAAAGCTTCTTTTTTTGACCAAATTTTATGAAGCCTTGAGCGTAGGCTTGCTTCGGTAACGGGTTTGAGTAAATAAGCATCTGGTTGATATTCTGCTGCACCAGTCACGGCCTCTGAGGTTTTTTCTGCTGTGACCATAATCCAGACACAGGCAAGCCCGATATAGGCTCGAAACTTTGCTTCTTCAAGAACCTGTTGCCCGTTTTTCCCCGCTCCCAAATTAAAGTCACACAGTACAATATCAAAATGTTCACTTCTTAACAAAGCGATTGCTTCATCTCCATTTACCGCCATTAAGATATTTTTGATATCGGCCCCACAATTACGTAAAATGCCACGAAAAACACCGCGCATTTCTTGAAAATCTTCAATGATGAGTATCTTCTTTTTAGAAAGATCCATTTCCGGCATTGAGGAACTTTGTGGAATAGCAACCATAGTTTTCTTGTATATGTGATTAGGTTTTAGATCTGATCACGGAAGATGCAACATGAAGCAAGCACCGCCGAGGTGGCCACCATTTTCCAACTTGATTTCACCAAGTCGATCATGATTTTTATGTAATCTTGCCACTATAGCCGAAAAATAAAATCCGAGACCCGTATTACCGTTCTGAAAATCAACGCTACGCATGTTATCGATATTTTCCTGCAGCACTGAATCTGGATAGCCCTCTCCGTTGTCTTCAAGACGCAATTCAAGTACACCCTTGTTTTCTTTGGCAATTAAATAAATACAATCCTGGGTATAGCGGATTGCATTATTCAACGCATTACCAACCACACCGCTTACAAGGTCTTCGTCGAGATGCCAGTATAAATCGGTCTCGACATGAATTTCCAATTTTATGCCTCGAGACTTAAGTAATTCTATATTCTGTGCAGCAATGGTCTGCAATAAATCATTGAGTGAAACAGACTGTGGATCAAAAGGGTAGATCTGCTGCCCCAACTTATAAAGCGTCAACAACTGCACCAGATTGTTGTTAATACGTTTCGCCTCATGATTCATTTGTACCAACCCATCGTAAGCGGGAAAACTTACCGAATCAACCGAAGCAAGTGTTTTTTCCAAACCGTCAATCAGTATACTCACCGAGTTTTTCATATCATGCACTGAAAAAGCCAAAAAGCTTGCCATGCTGGGTTCAGACGGTATATTGTCGAGTTTATTTCCTTTCATTTCAGAGCCAAATAAAAAAACAGATATTTACTTTTATACCTCATCTTTTCTCAAGTGGAACATATACCATTTGAGTAACCGTCATGGCTATGAAACCTGTAATCCAAAGTACTGCCTTGATCACAATGTCTTCAACAGCATAGGCAGCAAAAACACAGGCAATAAATAGCAAAACAGTTAGCAAAGCAGTATAAGGAACACCGACTTTTTTTCCGCAAACTTTGCATATAGCCGGAACAGTTGGGCCTAGAAACATTTTTCTAAGCTTAGAAATACCTTGGTTACCACAATGAGGGCATTTGTACATTTGAATTTCTCTAAAATATTTAACTGGTACACCATTAAGCTATGACTGATGGCGCACTCAGTTGTTACAGACAACACTGAAACAAATAAATAGCACCCTAAGCCGCGCATAACTTTAAAACGTATATAGTCTAATATACTATTGTTTATCTTATTCTTATAAAGTAGTTTCTAATATCACTCTATTTCTTATGATTGGCTCACAAAAATGACTATGACAACAAAAATACTCATCTGGATGGTTGCAGGGCTTGTCCTAGGTAGTGTCATAAATATATGGGCCACTGATGTCGCCTTCATACAGGATTACTTGGTTAATGGCCTGTTTCATGTGATCGGTGCTATTTTTATTAACTTATTAAAAATGTTGGTCGTCCCGCTGGTTACGTTTTCATTGATTTGTGGTGTTTGCGGGATTGGTGATATTAAAAAGTTGGGCCGGATTGGAATCAAAACTTTCTCGCTCTTTCTGTTAACAACTGCGTTGGCCATTACTTTGGCAATCTTCGTTTCCCTTATGGCTGAGCCAGGCAAGGATTTTAATCTGCAACAAACAGATCAAACTGAATTTGTTGCACCCGAAGCACCACCACTCACACAGGTGTTTATTAATTTGATTCCCAGTAATCTTGTTTCAGCCTATGCAGAAGGCAATATGTTGCAAATAATTTTTTTTACCATTTTATTTGCCATTTGCTTACTGATGATTGGTGAGCGGGGTCGCTCCATCATTGATGGTGCTGAGAAGCTCAATGAAGTCATGATGAAAGTTGTCAATGTTGTCATGGCATTAGCACCATATGGAGTTTTTGCCTTGATGGCAAAAACTTTCTCATTACAAGGACTGGAATTAATTTTACCCATGATCAGCTATTTTGGTGTGGTTGCATTGGTGTTGATATTCCATGCAACGGGCACGCTCATGCTGTTATTGAAATTTCTTGGGCGTGTAAGTCCCATTCGCTTTCTCAAGAAAATACGTGCCGTACAAGTCTTTGCTTTCAGCACATCCAGCTCAAACGCAACCATTCCCGTCACACTCAGAGCAACGGAGCAACGTCTGGGTGTGGATAACGCAACGGCCTCATTTGTAATCCCTTTTGGGGCAACCATTAATATGGATGGCACAGCAATTATGCAAGGCGTTGCAACAGTATTCATTGCCAATGTTTATGGCGTGGAACTGGGATTAAGCGGTTATCTGACTGTCATTGGTATGGCAGTACTGGCTTCTATTGGTACGGCGGGTGTACCAGGGGTTGGACTGATTATGCTGGCCATGGTGTTCAATCAGGTTGGCTTGCCTGTAGAAGGGATTGCCTTAATCATGGGGGTAGATCGTTTGCTGGATATGATGCGTACGGCGGTCAATGTAACAGGCGATGCTGTGGTAACCGTGATTGTGGCGCGCAGTGAAGACAATATTTCTATGGAAATATTCAACGATCCTGATGCAGGGGCAATAGAAGTCGTACATATACCACTTGGCGAGATGCAGAAATAATGAAATGATTAATTTTTGTTGCGGCGCCACGTTGCAATATCTAGCCCAACAATAGAAGATTCTTCAGTGATATGTGCATTGTCAAAATCAACTTGTTGTCCCGCGTTGACTAAACGTGCCTGATTTCCGAAATAAATTTCTATCTGTCCTTTTGATATGGCAACACGACCCCCATTTTTCAGTTTTTTTAGACTGAAACGCGTCCCTTGATTCCTGATCAACACATCCCCTAAAATTACTTCTAGCTTAGTGGTATCCACATCTTTTCTTTGGATCTCAAAGTAGGCATTACCCTGTAATAATTCAACTTTAGGTGGCTCGCTGTTGGTAACGGTGACGGCACTATTTGCATCCAGCTCAATGGTAATGTCTGCCGCCACGGAAATACTCAAATATTTTCCCGCAGTCGTCTCATGAAATTGGGTTGCCACAGGTGGTGGTAGAATGAAGATTAAAGAACCCGCCAACATGGCTATTGCAGCCGTGATAAAAGGCAACAAGAATTTTTTATATCGATATGTAGAGACTTGAAACTCAGCCATTTCTACGAACTTATTGTTGTGATGGATCCGTGATAAAACCAATTCTTGCCATACCTGCTTTAGCTGCGATACTCATGACACGTGCGACATGCTCGTAATGGGCAAACTTATCCGCCTTAATATGCAATTCTGTTTTGGGTGCCTGTGCGACCGTTTTGTTAAAACGTGGGGCTAATTGTGTCAGTTCAACGGGTTCACCATTCCAGAAAAGACTGCCGTCAGGACGAATCGCCAGTTCGACATGCTCCGGTTGCGTAATGTTTGGTGTGCTATCTGCCTTGGGCAGATCGATCTTTACCGAATGAGTCAGAAGCGGCGCGGTAATGATGAAAATAATCAACAATACCAACATCACATCCACTAATGGTACAACATTAATTTCGGCCATGGGTACCCGAGGACCACTACTATTCATGCTGCCAAATGCCATTATTGTCCCCGTTCAATGGTTGAAGAGGTTAATTCTGGCGAAGCCGTATGTAACGGCTGCACGGTGGAACTAGCATTGGTATTGGCATTATCATTTTTATCCCCCACCGTAATCAGTATAAACAAATCATGCGCGAACGCATCCAAACGTGCTAACCAAATACGATTACGTCGCACAAAAGTGTTATAGGCCAAAACTGCTGGAATCGCCACCGCTAACCCTAATGCGGTCATGATCAATGCTTCCCCTACAGGACCGGCAACTTTATCCAACGTACCCTGTCCAGAAAGACCGATTTGTATCAGTGCGTGATAGATACCCCACACAGTCCCAAACAAACCAATATAGGGTGCCGCTGAACCTGCCGATGCGATCAGTGTTAGGCCATTCTCGACACGCGTTGCTTCTTGGTCAATCCCATTACGTAGTGCACGCGTGAGAAATTCACTTGTTCCACCCGCTGCTGCGAGTTTTTGTAAACCATGAATTTTTGAATCCGCTTCAGCATCTATTCCCAGTTTTGCCAGCTCTGCAAAAGCATTATTCGGTGCCGATTCTTTATCATTTGGCGTCACATCAACATTACGTAAGGAATCAACACTCCAAAAGTGCTTGAGAAAAGCTTCTGCACGTCGTTTTGCGATAAAATTGGCAATACTTTTAGTAATAATAAGATACCAACTCGCAACTGAGAGCGACAATAACAGCACCAATACAGCGATGCCGACAGCGTCGATCTGAGCGAGAAAATGAGCAAAACCAAGTCCTTTTTCCATTAGATTAATTTCCTTGCAATACAAAGTTGAAGGGTTGTAGGGCGACAGCGCGCACAGGTTGACCATTGCGCAATGATGGTTTGCACTGCCAAACTTTTACCGCTGCCAGTGCAGCATTATCCAAACGAGTAAAACCACTACTATTAACAACACGCGCTTCATCTACACGACCAGTTTCATCCAACTCTACCCGCAATACCAGTTTGCCTTCTTCGCCCATGCGACGTGAAAGAGATGGATAAGCAGGTGCCGTTAATTTAGGGCAGGAAACGGATAGCTCTGAAGATAACATAACAGGCCCAGTTTGAATTTGTGCGGGTGGCGGCGCCTCAATTACTGGCTCAGGCTCTAAATCAACTTCTGTTTCTGCCTCAGGTGGCGGTGCGACAAATTCCTGTTTGGGTAAAACAGGGGGTTTTGCCGTCAAGCGACGTTGCTTTGGTTTGGGTTTGGGCTTTTTGATGGGTTGCAGTTTGACTGGCGGTGGCTCTGGCTTTGCTTTAGGTGCCGTTTCTGGCACAGGTATTGTAAGAATATCAGCGAATAGTGTCACTATCTGTTCAGGTGGCGGAATTAATCTTTGATTCCATAGAACAAAAAGCAATGCTCCGTGGAGCGCAAGTACAAACAACAAACCAGGAAAAGAAATAAAATTTTGTGATGGTTCTAAATACTCAATATTTTTCTGGGATAATGATTGCATTATAGAATAACCAAATCCCGATAAACCATGTTCTCACCCAATAGATCAAATAGGTACAATTCCCCTGTACATTTATTTTTTTTAATTATAAATACTGTGCCAATGAGATAATTAGTACGATGTTTCAACATCTTTTACGTGTACCAGTCAGATCTAAATATGAATTAAAAGCTTACTTTACAGGAAAACGATAATAGCGCAAACGATAATAATTATCAATCACTGTTTACTCATCACCCGATTAAATCACCTTTTAACTTGCAACGGGATTTTCACCAACGCGGTATATTGTATATACGTTAATATATGTCCCAAAATCCTTAAAAATAGTTATTAATCAATGCCAACGAATTTGGCAAAAGTACCCTACTCTGGAAATAAACATGACACACTCAACGCCTGGATTTTGGCGAAGAATCGCAAGCATGCTATATGAATCCTTGCTTTTGCTTGCGGTTTTATTCATTGCCAGTTTCATTTTCCACCTGATTTTCCGCGACACCCATGCAGTCTATTTCAGACCATTATTCCAGTTCTATTTGCTCGGAATCATGGGTATTTATTTCATATGGTTTTGGACGCACGGCGGGCAAACACTGGCTATGCAAACTTGGAAAATTCGCCTGGTAACTGTGGGTGGCGATAGTCTGGAGAGACGGCAAGCAATTACACGCTATCTACTTGCTGTAACAGGGATTCTGTTTTTTGGTTTAGGTATCCTTTGGGCGCTGTTTGACCGCGATCATCAGTTTTTACATGACAGGATAGCAGGCACTCGAATTATAAAAATTGAAGCACTGCAATAAAGCAGCCCGCCGCAGGTAACGGGGTGCTTTATTGCAATGATTAATGTTTGATAACCGTATCGGTTGCTTTATCTTTCGTTGCCGTTTGCAGAGACGTTGACGCAATCGGTGCAGAAAGCGCTTCTGGTTTATGCTCTAAAGCCAGATCAAGCACTTGGTCTATCCACTTAACAGGACGAATCGTTAATTGATTCTTAATATTATCTGGAATATCCGTCAAATCCTTAATATTTTCTTCTGGAATTAAAACTGTTTTAATACCACCACGATGTGCTGCCAATAATTTCTCTTTTAAACCACCGATTGGCAATACTTCACCGCGCAAGGTAATTTCCCCTGTCATCGCTACATCTGCCTTTACAGGGATATCTGTTAGGACGGATACAATAGCAACACAAATGCCAATACCTGCACTGGGGCCGTCCTTGGGTGTCGCGCCTTCTGGCAAATGTATATGGATATCATTCTTTTGATAGAAATCTTCTGAAATACCTAGTACCTGAGAACGTTGCCTGACTACTGAAAGTGCAGCTTGAATTGATTCTTGCATCACTTCACCCAATTTACCAGTGGTAATGGTCTTTCCCTTACCTGGTAATACCACTGCTTCAATTGTCAGCAACTCTCCGCCAACTTCAGTCCATGCCAAACCGGTAACTTGCCCTACTTGGCTTTTCTCTTCGGCTATCCCGTACGTATAGCGACGCACGCCTAAATATTTATCAAGATTACGTGCAGTAATTGATATCTTACCTTTTTCACCTTTAAGTAGCAGTGCCTTAACTGCTTTGCGACAGATTTTTGATATTTCCCGTTCCATTGCACGCACACCGGCTTCTCTTGTGTAATAACGCGTAATATCACGTAGCGCAGACTCAGATACGGCTAACTCACTTTTGCTAATACCGTTATTCTTCATCTGTTTAGTTAATAAATAACGTGTTGCAATATTTAGCTTCTCGTCTTCTGTATAACCTGACAAATGAATAACTTCTAATCGATCCAATAATGCAGGTGGGATATTTAAGGTGTTTGCTGTCGCCACAAACATCACATCTGACAGATCATATTCAACCTCAATATAATGATCGACAAATGAATCATTCTGCTCAGGATCAAGCACTTCTAACAATGCGGAAGATGGATCTCCGCGAAAATCCATACCCATTTTATCTACTTCATCCAGTAGAAACAATGGGTTCTTAACACCAACTTTAGCCATGTTGTGTAAAATTTTACCAGGCATGGAGCCAATGTAAGTACGACGATGGCCCCGAATCTCTGCCTCGTCCCTGACGCCACCTAATGACATGCGCACAAACTTTCGATTTGTAGCATGTGCAATCGATTGCCCCAAGGATGTTTTACCCACTCCAGGCGGTCCCACTAAACATAGAATCGGCGCTTTCATTTTATCGACGCGTTGTTGCACGGCTAAATACTCGACGATCCGCTCCTTAACCTTTTCCAGGCCATAATGATCCTGCTCTAGAACGGCTTCTGCAGCTTTAAGATCTTTGCAGATTTTATTTTTCTTTTTCCATGGCAAAGCAACCAACGAATCAATGTAGTTACGCACGACCGTTGCTTCTGCTGACATGGGAGACATTAAACGCAGTTTTTTAAGTTCAGATTCAGCTTTGGTATGCGCTTCTTTGGGCATCTGCGCCGCTTTTATTTTTTTCTCAATCTCTTCTAGGTCAGCACCGTCCTCGCCTTCACCCAGTTCTTTCTGAATTGCTTTAACTTGTTCATTGAGATAATAATCACGTTGACTTTTTTCCATTTGACGCTTAACTCTGCCACGAATACGCTTTTCCACCTGGAGTATGTCCAACTCAGTTTCCAACAACCCCAGTAAATGTTCTAAACGTTTTGGCACGTCAAAAATTTCCAACACCTCCTGCTTCTGTTCAAGCTTTAGCGGTAAGTAAGCGGCAATTGTGTCAGCCAAACGTCCAGCTTGATCTATGCCACCCAATGAAGCAAGAATCTCGGGGGGGATTTTTTTATTGAGTTTTACGTATTGATCAAATTGCGTCAATATTGCACGTCGCATGGCCTCAACTTCAGGATTATCAGTATTATCCAGAGTGACCTGCTGTGCTTTTCCAGAAAAGTGGGTCTCAGAATCGATCAATTCTAAGATGCGTGCACGATATTTACCTTCTACTAAAACTTTTACCGTCCCATCTGGTAGTTTTAACATCTGGAGCAAGGTTGCGACACTGCATATATCATAAAGATCCTCAGGTGCGGGATCATCTTTGGCAGCAATTTTTTGTGCCACGAGTAGAACACTTTTACTCGATTCCATAGCCAATTCTAATGCCTGGATGGATTTTTGCCGCCCCACAAACAGAGGAATCACCATATGTGGAAAAACAACCACATCACGCAATGGCAATAGTGGCAACACGAGTTGTTCAGAGTCTTTAACTAAAGAATTCATATCCGCTCATTTATAAAAGTAGCTGATTGAGATAAAAGTAAGGGCAATATAAAGAAATTCAAGATAAAAGAAGGAAACGTCAATATATAGTATTACGCACCCACTTGTCTGGAATAATCAAAACAGAAACATTTAAAACGTAGATTATATCTAATTTAAAAGTTGCAAAAAATACTTAGTATCCGCTAATCAAATAAAATGTTTTAATTAACTTTTATCCTGCTTTTTATCCTACTGCTTTACAAGGAATGCTAAGTAGCAACCTTTGGCTGATCTGAATAAATAAGAATCGGCTTGATTTCTTCATTTGCCGCGTTATTATCAATGACAACTTTAGAAACATTATCCATAGATGGTAAGTCGTACATAATATCTAGAAGTATTTCCTCTAGTATTGAGCGCAAACCCCGCGCACCAGTCTTACGGTTCAAGGCTTTCTTAGCAATTGCTTTGAGTGCCTGCTCACGAAATTCTAGCTCTACGCCGCCTTCCATGTTAAACATTTTCCAGTACTGCTTTACAAGCGCATTTTTGGGTTCTGTCAAGATTTGAATCAAGGCAGACTCATCCAGCTCATCCAATGTCGCGACGACGGGCAAACGGCCAACAAATTCAGGAATCAAACCAAACTTAACCAGATCTTCTGGCTCCACATCTTGTAATACTTTATTAACATCTGAACGACTAGGACTTGTTACATCAGCTCCAAAACCAATACCACCTTTCTCTGAGCGTGATCGAATCACTTTCTCGAGACCATCAAATGCACCACCACAAATGAATAATATATTTGTAGTGTCGACTTGAACAAACTCCTGATTAGGATGCTTACGACCACCTTGAGGTGGAACCAAAGCAATTGTTCCTTCGATTAGTTTCAGTAACGCTTGTTGTACGCCCTCGCCTGAAACATCTCGAGTAATAGATGGATTGTCTGATTTACGTGAGATTTTATCTATTTCGTCAATATAAACAATGCCACGTTGGGCTTTTTCTGCATCATAATTACATTTTTGCAATAATTTTTGAATGATGTTTTCTACATCTTCTCCAACATAACCAGCCTCAGTTAAAGCTGTAGCATCTGCCATAACAAATGGCACATCTAAAAGCCTTGCCAAGGTTTGCGCAAGCAGCGTCTTACCCGAACCCGTTGGTCCGATCAGTAAAATATTACTTTTTGATAGTTCAATATCGTTAGCATCTTCTGCCTTGGTCTCATTTCTCAGGCGCTTATAATGATTATATACCGCTACAGATAGAATCTTTTTGGCTGACTCCTGCCCGATTACATACTGATTGAGTATTTCACTTATCTCATGTGGGACGGGTAAGCTTGATTTGACCAGTTTGGTAGCTTCATCGCCTTGCATCTCTTCGCGAATAATATCATTACAAAGTTCAATACACTCATCGCAAATAAATACAGAAGGACCAGCAATAAGCTTCCTTACCTCATGCTGACTCTTGCCGCAAAAAGAACAGTAGAGTAGTTTCTCACCACTAGCTTTTTCTGACATATTTTTATCCTACTTAAATCGAGTTGAAAAGTTGGAAAATACTCAAAATATTATAAATAAAATCTTTTAATCTCTTCTATTTAACACAGGCATATTTAATCCGCAGCTTCATCCCTACTCGTTAATACTGCATCAACCAAGCCGTATTTTACGGCTTCTTCCGCACTCAAGAAATTATCTCGATCTGTGTCTTTTTCAACAGCAGAAACAGATTTGCCTGTATGCTTCGCCATAATTTCATTCAATCGAGATTTGAGATACAAAATTTCTTTAGCATGTATCTCAATATCTGAGGCCTGTCCTTGAAATCCACCCAGGGGCTGATGAATCATTACACGCGAATTGGGCAGACAAAAACGCTTTCCCTTCGCACCAGCAGTCAGCAATAGCGAACCCATACTCGCAGCTTGACCAATACATAAGGTACTCACTTCAGACTTGATATATTGCATGGTATCGTAAATCGCTAATCCATCTGACACGATTCCACCTGGAGAATTAATATAAAAATGAATATCTTTATCTGAGTTTTCCGACTCCAAAAAAAGAAACTGCGCCACAATCAGATTAGCAGATGCCTCGGTAACGGGCCCAACCAGAAAAACCACCCGCTCCTTTAATAAACGCGAATAAATATCGTACGCACGTTCACCACGTCCGCTTGTTTCAATCACCATTGGGATCAAACCCAAGTTTTTTGTTTCTAAATCATGCTGCTGATCGAATGATTGCTTCATGTCAGGATGCCCCCATCAGCTCGTCAAATGTTGCCGTTTTGTCCACTATTGTGACTTTTTGTAGCGCCCACTTCACCACATTGTCTTCTAATGCTAATGACTCAGCTTCTTTAAGACGCTCTGCTGAAGCATAATGCCACTTTACCACCTCGGCAGGATTTTCATAACCCTGTGCAGCATCTTCAACCATTTTACGAACTTGCTCAGGCTTTGCCTTCAAGTCATGAATCTTCACTAATTCAGCCAAAATCAATCCTAACTTAACCCGATACTCTGCTTTACTTGTAAATAAACTTGGGGATAGGGGCATATCTTTAGCTTTCATCCCGCGTGCTTCAAAGGTTCTTTGGGCATTATGCATTAAGCGTTCCAACTCTTGATCAACCAGAGTTTTAGGCGCTTCAATCTGAGTAGCATCTAATAAAGACTGCATGATTTGTTCCTTGAGCTTTATCTGCACTTTTTTTTCCACTTCCCGCTCAAGATCCAAACGAATCGCATCGCGCATACTTTCAATACTACCGTCTGCAATTCCTAATGATTTGATAAACTCAGCATCCACTTCGGGCAATACCGACATTTCTACACCATTCAACTTTACTTCGAATGTAACAACTTTTCCTGCAACGTCTTTACCATGATAATCTGCCGGAAAATTAACTTCAAATGACTTGCTTTCCCCCACACTCACACCAACAAGCGATTCTTCAAACTCTTTAAGAAATTTTCCATCACCAAGGATTAAGCTAACGTTCTCGGCTTTATTCCCAGCAAAGTCAGCGCCATCTACGACACCATGATAATCAATATTGAGGCGATCCCCAGTCATGGCTGAACGATCAGCCACCTGATACTGCACCTTTTGCTTACGAATAATTTCAAGTGTTTTGTCTACATCACCCGCATAAACCTGTACCTTCATCTGCTCTATGCTGCATGCACTTAAATCACCAAATACGATATCAGGATAAACTTCAAATAGCACACTGAATTCAAATGTGCTGTCATCCTCACTCATTTGCTTTGTTTCAAAACGTGGATAACCAGCGACCTGCAATTTGAGTTCTTGCACAGTGCTGCTAAAATTCTTTTTTAATGTGTCACTCAGTACGTCTTGTTGTATCTGTTTGCCATATTGCTGTGTAATAATTTTTAATGGGACTTTCCCAGGACGGAAACCGTGTATTTTAGCCGTCTTGGTCAGACGCTTTAGGCGACTCTCAATTTCACCCTGGATTTCTTCCTGAGAAACTGTGATATCAAGACGACGCTCCAGTGCATCTAGGTTTTCTACATTTGATCGCATTAAACTTCCTGACTGATTATCAATATTCAAATATTACAACAACTAAAAATCATAGTGAATACAACTAATTACTTATAAAAATGACTATAATTTATCACTATGGTGCGAAAGGGGGGACTCGAACCCCCACACCTCTCGGCGCCAGAACCTAAATCTGGTGCGTCTACCAATTCCGCCACTTTCGCATATCACTTTCATTGCACTGCTGCGATTATACCCTTTTCTCATGCCCCTCGCAGCCATACGATTCATTATCTTGGCAGAATATTGTCTGACCACTCACACCCTTACTATCTGGCCCCATAAAGTATAAATAAGCAGACATTAGATCTTCTGATTGAGGAAGTACATGTTTTGCTTCACCAGGATGCGTTTTCGCTCGTTGAGGGGTATTAACAGGACCTGGAACCAATGTATTAACCCGTAAATTTGGCAGCACTTCCCATTCTTCAGCCTGAATTTTAACCAACGCTTCGATTCCAGCCTTTGCCACAGCAAAACCACCCCAATACGCAGTAGGAGTATGACCATGCGTACTGGCAGTCATAATAACGCAAGCATCAGGAGAAGCTTTAAGTAACGGCAAACAAGCCTGTGTTAATGCAAATGGAACGGTCAAATTGACTTGCATCATAGTCCGCCAATGCGCTAGCTTTTGGTTCTCCAACGGAGTCAGATCAAATAGAGATGCTGCGTTATGCAAGATGCCATCTAATCGCCCTAACTGCTTTGCGATTGCCTGAGCCATCACTTTAAAATCTTTTTCCTCTGCCTTTTCTAGATCAAATGGATAAATAACTGCCTGCGCCCTTTTGATTGTTTCAATTTCATCGTATACATGCTCAAGCTTCTCAACCTTACGCCCATGTAAAATTACGGTCGCACCATAAGAAGCATAGGTTAATGCTGCAGCACGTCCTAAACCTTGTCCAGCACCCGTAACAAGAATCACACGGTCTTTAAGCAAGTCATCAACTGCTGAATAACTTTTAGATTTATTCATATCTTGGAAATTTATCACAGAAGAAGCATATTCTAGAAAAGACAAAGAGTACGATTAGTTCCTCTATTTATCTGTTTACACTGGCAGGTAGAATAAGAATACAGCTAGCAATACTCTGCTTTAACCCATTAGAAATACCAAAATGAGCCAATAACACGCTATTCTATATAACAACAAACCCCGCTAAACGGGGTCTGTTTCATACAAAAACCAGACAAATCTGGGCTTCCAGGGTCGTGTTACATACCCATACCGCCCATACCGCCCATACCGCCCATATCACCCATGCCACCAGGTGCTCCAGCAGAATCATCCTTTGGCAACTCTGCAACCATGGCATCAGTTGTCAGCATCAGGCTTGCAATTGACGCAGCATTCTGCAAAGCAGAGCGTGTAACTTTGGTTGGATCTAAGACGCCCGTGGCAACCATATCGCCATATTCATCAGTCGCTGCGTTGTAACCATAGTTATCTTTGCCTTCAATTACCTTATTAATAACCACTGAAGGTTCACCACCACAGTTAATCACAATTTGGCGTAGCGGCTCTTCGATTGCACGCAAAACAATTTTAATACCCGCATCCTGATCATGATTATCACCTTTCAGTTTTCTCACAGCAGGAATGGCACGTAGTAGCGCAACACCGCCACCAGCCACAATACCTTCTTCTACTGCTGCACGTGTTGAATGCAATGCATCCTCAACACGTGCTTTTTTCTCTTTCATTTCTACTTCAGTTGCAGCACCAACTTTTATAAGTGCAACACCACCAGCCAGCTTAGCTACCCGCTCGCGTAGTTTTTCTTTATCATAATCACTGGTAGCCTCGTCGATCTGAGTACGAATTTGTCCAATTCGACTTTTAATATTTTTCGCATCACCAGCACCATCAATAATGATGGTATTTTCTTTACCAACTTCTATGCGCTTCGCTTCACCTAGATCTTCCAGTGCAACCTTCTCCAGAGACAAGCCTACTTCTTCAGCAATCACATTACCACCCGTTAGAAGTGCAATATCTTCCAACATGGCTTTACGACGATCACCAAAACCAGGTGCTTTAACTGCACAGGTTTTTAGAATACCGCGAATGTTATTGACTACAAGTGTTGCCAGTGCTTCACCATCCACATCCTCCGCGATAATCAACAACGGTCTACTTGTCTTGGCTACTTGCTCCAACACTGGTAACAAATCACGTATATTGGAAATCTTTTTATCATGTAATAGGATATAAGGGTTTTCTAATAATGCATTTTGCTTTTCTGGATTACTCACAAAATACGGGGAAAGATAACCACGATCGAATTGCATGCCCTCAACCACTTCTAATTCATTCTGCAGTCCAGATCCATCCTCAACGGTAATCACACCTTCTTTGCCCACTTTTTCCATTGCATCAGCAATAATCTGACCAATTTCAGTATCCGAGTTAGCAGAAATGCTACCGACTTGAGCAATTTCCTTTGTTGTAGCACAAGGCCTGGAATGCTTCTTAAGTTCTTCAACTACTGTAGTTACCGCTTTATCAATACCGCGCTTAAGATCCATTGGATTCATGCCCGCAGCGACATATTTCATGCCTTCTTTAACAATAGATTGCGCTAACACAGTCGCTGTAGTAGTACCGTCACCGGCCACGTCAGATGTTTTGCTGGCGACTTCTTTCACCATCTGTGCACCCATATTTTCAAACTTGTCTTTCAGCTCAATTTCTTTCGCTACTGAAACACCATCCTTGGTGATGGTAGGCGCACCATAAGAACGCTCCAACACTACATTGCGGCCTTTTGGCCCCAATGTAACTTTAACCGCATTAGCCAAAACATTAACCCCTGCCACCATTTTGTGGCGAGCCGAATCACCAAATTTAACTTCTTTTGCAGACATATTATTTCTCCTAATTTCTCAATATATTGTTTACATTAGCAATTGACAAGATTAACCTTCAATTACACCCATAATATCTTCTTCTCGCATGATCAAGAATTCTTCACCCAGGACTTTTACTGACTGACCGCCATATTTACTAAACAATACCTTATCACCCACTTTTACACCCATTGCACGAACTTTACCGTCATCACCAACTTTACCTTTACCGACAGCCACAATTTTACCTTGGTCAGACTTCTCTGCTGCACTGTCAGGAATAACAATACCTGATGTGGTCTTAAGTTCTTCTTCCACCCGCTTAACGATCACACGGTCATGTAAAGGACGAATATTCATACTTACTTCTCCTATTAAAAATTAACAATCTGAAAACTATGAAATAATTTGCACTAAGCACGCATGGACCACTAAAACAATCCAGAGGCTTTTGTGATACAAAAAATCAATTTAGCACTCTCTTATAACGAGTGCTAACAATATAGGGTCTATTAATGATAAATTCAAGACAATGGACAATAAATATTTTGTAAGTGTAAATAAGTAAAACTGGAATCTTTACGAATAGACTTCGGAATTAAATTAGCACCAATGTAAGCATTAAGACATCTTCGGAATTCAAATGCCGCCTGAAACAATATTGAGAGGATCACCAGGAAGCCGTTTTTGAATGGAGCGACTTCATTCAAGAGGGAGAATTAGAAGTTGTGCCGGGCACAGAAAACAAGATGGGGTTAAAAGGCGACGAGTTACTATACTATATTTCCATTCGAGCCATGGGTGGAAAAACATAGCCGACGCTGTTGTGAGACGCAGTCAATGTATAAAAAAACAGATTTGCGAATTTTTGACAATATTGTTTCTATCGCGGGCCATAAATATTTAAAAAAGAATCTATCTCTTTACGTGTATTAGTGTCATTATCAAAGGAAACTGGCGGGCTAAATACCAAGTGATTTTGTCGTAACACTCTATCAGTAGGTTACTAGTCTGGCAATGGGTCGATTATGATTATACTACAGCTAGCGATGATTTTGATCTTTGAACTGTGTGATTCATGGACATCCTTTCAATATAATAGGGGTGTTATGGACAGAGAATTTCAACAGCGACTGCATTGGGTTGAACTGTATTCCCAGTGCAACGATGCCGGACTGGTGTGCAGGCGCTGCGGCATCTCTCGCCCTACTTTGCGCAAATGGTGGGCCGATATCAAGAAGCTGGTTTAGCTGGGTTACAGAGCCTTAGTCAGCGGCCACATCATTCGCCAGCAACTAAGGCTGGGGACGTAGAGGAGGCACTAATTCTAGATCTCAGGAGATTGAGAAATCTTGGCGCCAGACGAATGCAGAGCGAACTATTACGGCAAAACAATTTGTCGTTGGGTTTGGCTACCATCCATAAAATTTTGCAGAGAAACTACGTTGCACCGGTTGTCAGATACCGTCGAAAAAAAACTATATTCGATACGAAAGGCCCACTCCTGGTGATCGAGTGCAAATGGACACATGCAAGATTGCTCCAGGCTTAATTCAGTACACATCTGTAGATGATTGCACTAGATACAGGGTGGTACAGCTCTATAATCGCCGTACCGCTGCTAACACGCTTGATTTCATTGACTGTGTACTTGACGAAATGCCATTTCCTATCCGGCGAATTCAAACAGACAGGAGTCGAGAATCCCTGGCCACAAAGGTTCAAAAGAAGCTGATGGAGCTTAGGATCAAGCTTCGCCCTAACAAACCTCTGGGTCGCCGCACCTAAATGGCAAAGTCGAGGGCTCCCAGAAGACAGACAAGGCCGAGTTTTACGCCACCGTCGACCTATTGGCTTCTGATCTCCGTGACCAACTCGCGCTGTGGCAGCACTACTACAATTGGGATCGACCTCATAGTGCTCATAGCGGCAAACCACCAATGGATCGTTACTTTGAGCTCAGTGAAAAAACACCGTTCTCGGATGAGATCGAAAAACTCTATGAGTCTGCTAACGAACGTATACAAGACGCCAATTACAAGGTAGATTTGGAGCTGGCGAGATTGAAATGATCTCTATCAATCACACAATTATTTGCCCATGTACAATTTTTGTAGCCCAATTAGTGTATCAATTTAAATCAATATTTATCTGATTGCGCTATTTCTATAGCTCTGCTTAGAGCGTCTCGTTGTTTTGTTTTTCTCGATATTCCTTCTCAAGACGCTCAAAAATTGGTAGATATTTTTCTCCATATATAGAAACAATTTTTTCAACGTGTATTATAGGCGTTTTTTAATGTGTCATATGGCACTTTATTATCCATAAGTCCGTTCCTCATCATGAGGCGTGCCGCCATCGGCCACATCTATGTTGTAAAAGCACCCATTGAAGAAGGAAAATCAGCGCTCAGCTTGATGCGGCACGGGAAATTTAACATATGTGTCTTATCTTTTATTCCATCGCAAATCGTTTAAGATTTCGTTAACAAACCTCATGAACCTGTTATATACAGTCATTTTTAGTAGTTGATATTGCTTCCTCAGCACTTCAAACACATCTTTGATTATCTCGAGTGCCAAACCCTTCTAGAAAAATCTTGAGCGACTTGATGACAAATCTATTGCAAGCGCTTTTTTCCAAGGCAGAAAGATCATTGCTAGTCTTTCAATATTATGGGGCATATACTTCTAGTCGCTGGATATTTCATTTATCAGAAAACACGCACTTTTTCTGGAAGGATAAAACTATGGAACAGGAGCAACACGATCACACAGGCAAAACCTGTTGTCACCATGATCACAAAGAATCAAAAAAAAGTGAGCATGTTTCTCCACCTGTTGGCGTGAATGTGATTTACACCTGTCCCATGCACCCTGAAATCCGACAAAATGGGCCGGGAAACTGCCCGATTTGTGGCATGGCTTTGGAGCCCGAAACAATAACAGGGGAAGAAGGCGAAAACCCGGAGCTGATGGATATGCGCAAGCGATTCTGGATCGGTCTTGTCCTGACCTTGCCAATCTTCATACTGGAAATGGGCGGTCACGTTTTTGATCTTCATCACTATATCAGTGGCACTCTTTCCAATTGGATACAGCTTGTTCTGGCTACGCCTGTGGTTCTGTGGGCGGGCAAGCCGTTCTTTGAGCGTGGCTGGGCCTCAATAAAAACCCGCAACCTCAATATGTTTACGCTGATTGCCATGGGGACAGGTGTGGCATGGCTTTACAGCATCGTGGCAACTCTAGCTCCTGGAATTTTCCCTGATGCTTTTCGGGTGAATGATGGGGCACTAGCAGTGTATTTTGAATCTGCCGCCGTTATTACGGTTCTTGTTTTGCTTGGACAAGTACTTGAACTTAAAGCTCGTGAGCAAACAGGCGGAGCGATCCGCACATTGCTTGACCTCGCACCGAAAACAGCGCGCCGCATTGATAACAACGGCAACGAAGAAGATGTGCCTCTGGATCAAATCAATATCGGTGATCTACTGCGCGTCCGTCCCGGCGAAAAAGTGCCGCTAGACGGTGTGGTGATGGAGGGTCGCAGCGCGGTAGATGAATCTATGGTGACAGGCGAGTCCATGCCGGTAATGAAAGAAGCGGACGGTAGAGTGATCGGCGCGACGATGAACCAGACCGGCAGCTTTATTATGAAGGCAGAGCATGTTGGCAAAGACACCATGCTGTCGCAAATCGTTCATATGGTAGCAGAAGCGCAGCGCAGCCGTGCCCCGATCCAGAGATTGGCAGATATTGTTGCCTCATGGTTTGTTCCGGCTGTTATATTGGCGGCCGTTCTAGCTTTTATTATTTGGGGCATATATGGCCCGTCTCCTGCTTTCTCTTATGCGCTCATCGCCGCTGTCAGCGTCCTGATTATCGCCTGCCCTTGCGCTCTTGGTTTGGCTACGCCCATGTCTATAATGGTTGGTGTAGGTAAAGGTGCGCAGGTGGGTGTGCTGATTAAAAATGCCGAATCGCTGGAACATATGGAAAAAGTTGATACGCTTGTTATTGACAAGACAGGGACGTTGACCGAAGGCAAGCCAACTGTGACAAAGATTGTCGCTGCTGACGGTTTTTCAGAAGATGACCTTCTGGCGCTGGCTGCCTCACTGGAACAAGGCAGTGAGCATCCGCTGGCTCATGCCATCGATATGGCAGCGAAAGACAGGAAGCTGGATTTTGCTACGCCCGTTGATTTTGACTCACCAACCGGTAAGGGAGTGATCGGCAAAATCAACGGGCAGGATATTGCACTTGGCAATGTCGTGTTGATGGAAGAAAAAGCTGTTGATGTCTCTTCTTTTTCTACACAAGCTGATGAACTTCGCTCCGATGGTGCAACCGTGATTTTTATCGCAGTGGACGGTCAGGCTGCTGGAATCTTGGCCATCGCCGATCCGATCAAAGAAACAACACCGGATGCAATCAAGCAGATTCAAAGTCAGGGCATTCATATCGTCATGCTCACCGGCGATAACCGACGCACCGCTGAGGCTGTGGCAAAAAAACTCGGTATTGAAGCAATCGAAGCTGAAATCCTGCCGGAAGATAAAGGCAGGATTGTTAAAAAGCTGCGCGATGAGGGGCGCATTGTGGCTATGGCCGGAGACGGCACAAATGATGCTCCGGCGTTAGCTGCTGCTGATGTTGGTATAGCTATGGGGACAGGAACAGATGTTGCCATGGAAAGCGCAGGTATAACCTTATTAAAAGGCGATCTGATCGGCATTGTTCGTGCTCGTAAATTGTCTGTGGCGACCATGCGCAATATCCGGCAAAACCTATTCTTTGCCTTTATTTACAATACAGCAGGTGTGCCGATAGCGGCGGGCATTCTGTATCCATTCTTCGGTATCCTGCTTTCCCCCATGATCGCTGCCGCCGCAATGTCATTATCCTCAGTCAGTGTTATAAGCAATGCGCTGCGGTTGAGATTAACAGCGTTATAACCTGCTTAGTAATGAAGTGAAAACATATGCACAAATTTTTATTATTTATTTTGTCTTTTTCGTTAATCGGCTGCACGGGCATGCCGGAAGGTATCGTTCCTGTCAAAAATTTTGATGAGAGCAGATATCTTGGCAAGTGGTATGAAATTGCTAGGCTGGATCATTCTTTTGAACGGGGCTTAAGTCATGTGACGGCTGATTATGAATTGCGCAGTGACGGTGGCATAAAAGTTACAAATCGGGGCTTCTCAGTTGCAAAGAACAAGTGGAAAGAAGCGGAAGGGAAAGCTTATTTTGTTGGAAAGCGCGATGAGGGACATCTGAAGGTTTCATTCTTTGGCCCGTTTTATGGTTCTTATATTGTATTTGATCTGGATCAGGACAATTATCAACATGCCTTCATATCGAGCTATAACACATCTTACCTATGGCTTTTATCAAGAACGCCAACAGTCAGTGCAGACTTGATAGAACGATTTATTGAAAAATCAAAAGAACTCGGTTTTGATACGAATGAGCTCATATTTGCTGAACACAATTAGAAAACTAAGGGCGATTTTGTATGAGGCTTTGGTCACTTCATCCCAAGTATCTGGATGCAAAAGGTCTAGTGGCTCTTTGGAGAGAAGGTCTGCTTGCTCAAAATGTTCTGCTTGGTAATACCAAGGGATATAAAAATCACCCCCAGTTAATGCGGTTTAAAAATACGAGCAATCAATCTGCGGCAATTGCCAGCTATTTAAGTGAGCTGGGTCCGCTTTAGTGGACGGATAAGTCACTAGCATTATGCAGCGATT
>CAXBGL010000009.1:0-31384 GCA_963975255.1 uncultured Nitrosomonas sp.
CACGCTCCATTTTAGCGACTGCTAGCTCTCGTTCAAGTTCACGAATACGTTGCTAAGTTGATAAAATAACATCAACTTATCTGTCCATAAAATCGGGCCTAACTCAGTTAAATAGAGGGCTAACTGATACTAGGGTTTTGATATCTTGATAATTTGAACCTTGATCGGATCAACATTAGAATTTACAGGAAATTTTGGCAAAGATATGGTACGGTAACGCAATTTTCAATAATTCGATCATCACCATGCCCGTCAATATTCCTCCTCTACTTCCAGAACAATTGTTGCCCATAAAAGGTATCTTGCTGGGTATCGCCGAAGCAGGTATTAAAAAGTCTAAGCATAAAGATTTGTTGGTGATGGCGTTGGATGAAGGCGTAAAAGTAGCGGGTGTGTTTACGCAGAATCGGTTTTGTGCTGCGCCCGTTATTGTGGCAAAAGAACATCTCGGACAATCATCTATTCGCGCATTGGTGGTGAACACGGGCAATGCGAATGCGGGTACCGGTGAAGCAGGTATGAAGCATGCGCATTCCACTTGTACTGCTTTGGCTGAGCTATTGGCGTGTGATGCGCGGCAAGTCCTGCCATTTTCTACGGGGGTCATTATGGAGCCTTTACCCATCGAGAAAATTGTCCAGGGATTGCCTGCGGCAGTGGCTGATCTCAAGCCGAGTAATTGGTTTGCGGCTGCACAAGCGATTATGACAACGGATACAGTACCCAAAGCGGTGTCAAAACAGATTCAATTGAATGGTCAAACGGTAACCATTACGGGTATTGCCAAAGGATCTGGCATGATTCATCCGAATATGGCGACCATGCTGGGTTATGTTGCAACGGATGCGGCCATTAGTCAGTTGTTGTTACAGGAGATGGTGCAGTATGCTGCGGATCATTCGTTTAATCGCATCACGGTAGATGGGGATACTTCAACCAATGATGCGTTTATGTTACTGGCAACAGGTCATGTGGGTCATGCGGAAATTACCCGTAAAGAAAGTATAGAATTCGGCTTAGTACAAGAAGCCATCACTGCCGTTTCGGCAGAGTTGGCTAAAATGATCGTGCGCGATGGTGAAGGCGCGACTAAATTTATTACTGTACAGGTTGAGGACGGGAAAATTCAGGATGAATGTGCCCAGGTTGCCTATGCGATTGCGCATTCACCATTAGTTAAAACGGCTTTTTTTGCGTCTGACCCCAATTTGGGGAGGATTCTCGCGGCAATTGGTTATGCGGGTATTGAAGATCTGGATGTTCAGGGTATCCAGCTTTATCTGGATGATGTGTTGGTGGTTGAGCAAGGCGGGCGGGCGCCGGGTTATCAAGAAACAGCGGGGCAACGCGTGATGAATCAGTCTGAAATTACGGTACGGGTTGTGTTGAATCGTGGCGCAGCATCTACGACCGTATGGACTTGTGATTTTTCCTATGATTATGTCAAGATTAATTCAGATTACCGAAGTTGAGTTTTTGTATCGATGAATGAGCTAGATAAATTATGTAATCGTGCGGAGCAATTGCTGGGTCGTTTTGAGAAACTGCTGCCTGTTACGCAGCCAGATCCTGACTGGAATACTGCAATCGCTTTTCGCTGGCGCAAGCAAGGAACGATTGGATTTATCCAGTCGGTTGCGCTGCCTGATCACATTACGTTGGGTGCGTTAAAGGGTATTGACGAACAGAAGCAACGTATTGACCAGAACACGCGTCAGTTTGTACAAGGTTATTCTGCTAATAATGTATTGCTGACGGGTGCGCGGGGTAGTGGCAAATCATCATTGATCAAGGCATTGCTGAACAAATATGCGAGAAAAGGGCTGCGATTAATTGAAGTGGAGAAACACAATCTGACCGATCTGCATGATATCGTCGAGAAAATTCATGTGCGTCCAGAACGGTTTATTTTATATTGTGATGACTTGTCCTTTGAGACAGATGAGCCGGGCTATAAAGCACTAAAGGTTGTTTTGGATGGTTCGATCGCCACCATTTCTGAGAATGTGCTCATTTATGCGACTTCTAATCGACGGCATATGATCCCTGAATTCATGCGCGATAATTTGGATACGCGGCATGATGACGGAGAAATCCATCCGAGTGAAACGATTGAAGAAAAAATATCATTGTCGGAACGTTTTGGTTTGTGGGTATCTTTTTATCCTTTTGATCAAGACCAATATTTAGAGATTGTGCAGTGTTGGCTTGCTTATTTTGATATTGACAAGATGGCTGCTTCAACACGTACCGCAGCGTTACAATGGGCCTTAGAGCGCGGTTCACGCAGTGGACGTGTTGCCTGGCAGTTTGCACGAGATTGGGCGGGTAAGCACAAGGCAGTGAGCAGGAAGAAACATTGATTGGTTTAAACGTCCCGTATGATGTCTGATTCAACACCAATTGTTGAGGTGGTCGCAGCAATTGTTACGCGCCCTGATGGCAGTTTTTTACTAACCAGTAGACCTGAAGGCAAACCTTACGCGGGGTACTGGGAATTCCCGGGTGGTAAGGTCGAAGTGTATGAGTCTTTTCGGCATGCACTCGATCGGGAGTTACAGGAAGAATTGGGTTTGCAGATTAAGCATGCTGACCCCTGGATTACACGTGTTTTTATCTACGCCCATGCTACGGTGCGTTTGCATTTTTTTCGTGTCACTGCATGGCAAGGTGAGCCATGGGGGCGGGAGAATCAGCGGTTATCCTGGCAGTTTGCGCATACGGTCAAAGTTGAGCCCCTGCTGCCTGCCAATGCGCCAATCTTGCGTGCATTGCAGTTACCACCGACTTATGCCATCACGCATGCTTCAGAAATAGGCATCGATACTTCACTGCTGCAAATTGAGCGGGCTGTGCAACAGGGTTTGCGATTGATACAGGTACGCGAGAAAACGATGTCAAGCGATGCGTTACGGTCATTTTCAAGTGAAGTGATCAAGCTTGCGCGCACTTATGATGCAAAGGTATTGATCAGCGGTGATCTTGAGTTGGTGCATGAAGTGGGTGCGAACGGCGTGCATGTTGCCGCTTCGCAATTAATGGCCCTTTCATGTCGTCCCGAGCATAGCTGGTGTGGTGCATCCTGCCATAATGCGGAGGAGCTTTTTCATGCCGAGCAACTGGGTATGGATTTTGTTGTACTGGGTCCCGTTTTGCCGACACTGAGTCATCCTGGAGCAACCACATTGGGTTGGCAAAAATTTGCTGCGCTGGTTCGTAATTATTCGTTGCCAGTTTATGCTTTAGGTGGGTTGTGCCAGGAAGATTTGGTGACTGCTCAGGAGTTGGGTGGTCAGGGTATTGCCATGATGCGCGGCATCACGTAAGAAATTTCTGCAATCAAATAAATTTGTTATGTCTTTTCATCTTCATCTTCATCTTTGATGTCGTGTTCCGTATCAGGAATCCGATAAGACTCGGTTGCCCATTGCCCTAAATCGTTTGTTTTGCAGCGCTCAGAACAAAATGGACGGAAACGATTAGTGCTTTCCCAAACGATAGTTTTCCCACACTGGGGACAGTTGACAACACGTTGTTTCATAATAAATATTGTTGTTGGGTCAGTTGGGGAGTGTTACATGTTCCCATAATATTACCATGATCACTAAAGTGTGACAGGCGCATAGTTTCAGACAGTATAATGGGTGCATTATTTTTTGTTTACTTTCTTATGACTGTTATTAAGCTGCTTCCTGAGTTACTGATTAACCAAATTGCTGCCGGTGAGGTAGTTGATCGTCCTGCTTCGGCACTGAAAGAAGCTTTGGAAAATAGTGTCGATGCAGGCGCCAATGAAATTGGCGTGCAGCTTACGCAAGGTGGTATCAAGCAGATTCGGGTAATAGACAATGGTACGGGTATACCCAGAGATGAATTGTCACACGCACTGACACGTCATAGCACCAGTAAGATCCATTCATTGGAAGACTTGCAGAATATAACCAGCTTAGGGTTTCGTGGTGAGGCGCTGGCAAGTATTGCGGCAGTCTCACGTCTAACCTTGACCAGTTTCAGAGCAGAAGAAAAGCATGCCTGGCAGATGCGTGTAGATGGCAAGTATGTGTCGCAACCTGAACCCGCTTCGCTCGCTAATGGGACTATGGTGGAGATACAGGATCTCTATTTCAATATCCCGGCAAGGCGTAAATTTCTCAAGACTGAAGCAACCGAGTTTGCCCATTGTGAAGAAGTATTCAAACGCATGGCACTGTCACGACCTGATATTGGTTTTTCTTTACAACATAATGGAAAAACACGACATCAGTTACGTGCTGCTGATTCGTCGCAACGAATTATGACCATTCTGGGTGAATCGTTCAGTCAAACAGTTGTGTCTGTCGATGAGCAGTCGGCAGGTATCCGTCTACATGGCGTCGTGGCGCTACCTGCTTATTCACGGTCGTCACGTGATGCACAATATTTTTTTGTGAATAATCGTTTTGTGCGCGATAAATTGATTATGCATGCGCTACGTGAAGCCTATCGAGATGTGTTGCACTCTGATCGACACCCTGGTTTTGTATTGTTCCTTGAAATAAATCCAGAGGGTGTTGATGTCAACGTGCATCCCACTAAAACTGAAGTGCGATTTCGTGATTCACGTGCACTCCATCAATTTATTTTTCATACCATTCATAAAGCGCTGGCATCACCGAATCAGGAAACAGACATTGATAAACAAGCTGTCCAGGTGATGCAATCTTTCCCTAATTATCCGCGACAACGTGCTTCCAGACCGGCTGTGACTGCGCAGCAGACAGCCTTTTATCAAACATTATTTGGTGGCAATGCCAGTACGCAGCCGGCATCCAGTGTGGGCACTGTAGGCACTACAACGGATACTTCAGTCACGGTGTCCGATACGCCGAGCAGGGTTGAGGATAAGCAGGAAAGTCCCATGTTGGGGTTTGCTTTGGGACAACTTCTGGGTGTTTATATATTGGCACAGAATAATCGCGGTTTGGTTATCGTAGACATGCATGCAGCACATGAAAGGATCACATACGAGAAGCTCAAGTCAGCATTGGATGATGAAGCGCTTTCAATACAACCATTGCTGATCCCAGTCACTTTTCACACCGATAGTTTGGACATTGCAACGGTAGAAGAAAATCGTGCAACGTTGGATAAGTTAGGATTTGAGATTGTGGTGCTGTCACCGACGACACTGGCCGTCCGTACCGTTCCCGTCACGCTGCAGCATGCGGATATGGTGAAACTAGCACAGGATATTTTAAAAGAAATTCGGGAATATGGCGCCAGTCAAATATTAACGGGCAGACGTAATGAATTACTGGCTACCATGGCTTGTCATGGTGCAGTTCGAGCCAATCGCATACTGACTATCCCAGAAATGAATACGTTGCTACGTGACATGGAAACAACCGAGCGTGCCGATCAATGCAATCATGGTAGACCCACTTGGTTTGAAATCAGTCTGGCTGATTTAGACAAAATGTTCATGCGTGGTAAATAATCAGCCTGAATAATACTTGTGCAATATTCGGCTAGAGTTATGAGACCTTGGTATTTTGTCGTTTGTCGTTTAAATATTGGTTGATATGGTTCAGCAACTCTTCCTCTTTATACGGTTTCCCAAGAAATACGTTAACGCCTAATTCATCGGCCATTTTACGATGTTTTTCTGCGGTACGTGATGAAATAATAATAATTGGAATATTTTCTGTATAAGGGTTCATACGTATATTCCTGATCAATTCAAAACCATTCATGCGTGGCATTTCCAAGTCAACCAGAATCACATCGGGAATCACTTCTCGTAGTAATTCGATAGCACCCAAGCCATCTTTAGCGACTAAGACTTCACAACCTTCGCGTTCAAGCAGGCGTCCGGTAACTTTGCGTACCGTCAACGAATCATCGACGACCATGATAGCCGGCGTAAAAGCAGATAAATTCTGAGCGGGTTTCGCTGATTCTGCTGATGCAGTAAAGATCTTTTGTGCATCATCACGTTTTAATAGCTTGACTGGATTAAGGATGAGAATAACTCCGCCATCACCCATGACGGTTGCACCTTCTACACCTGGCGCATGCGTCAATTGAGGTCCAATGTTTTTAACCACAACCTCACTGTTGCCAATGAGTTCGTCCACATGTATTGCCAAGCGCAATGTGCCACTGTGTAGAAGCAGTAATCTATTGTGTCTTTTTATTTCAGGTGTATGGTCCAGTTCGCCTAGCAAGTGTGACAGATGTGAGAATGGATAGGTTTTTCCATCAAAATCAACGCGGTGTTTCTGGTAGGCTGCATTCATTATTTCAGCATTGAATTCTTGAATATGCTCCACGATTATCGAAGGCACGGCATAAGTTTGTGTGCCAACACGAATCAGTAGTGTTTGTGCAACGGCTAGGGTGAGTGGTAGAAAGATATTAAACGTTGTTCCCTGACCAGCCTCTGAACTAACTTCTACCCGACCACCCAATGCAGAAATTTCATTTTTTACTATATCCATGCCAATACCGCGTCCAGCAACACCAGTGACTTCTTCCATAGTGGAGAGACCATGCGTATAGATAAATGACATAATTTGATGGGTATCGAGGACTTCATTTTCCTGAATCAAACCAAGTCGTAAAGCTTCATCACGAATACGTGGAATATCCAAGCCGCTGCCATCGTCTTGGAGGGTTATGATTATTTCATTTCCTTCCTGACGTATATGGATTGTTACTTGACCGGTTTCAGATTTCTGAGACTGTGTCCGTTTTCCGGGTTCTTCGATTCCATGTGCTACAGCATTACGTAGCAAATGCTCGAGAGGGGAGTTAATTTTTTCGAGAATACTGCGGTCTATTTCAACTTCGTCACCTTGAATATTCAAACTGGCATTTTTTCCGGTAGCTTTCGCAACTTGTCTGACAAGGCGGTAATAATGCTCGGCAAAATTACCAAATGATATCGTACGAATTTGCATTAGTGCCTGTTGCAACTTGCGATTCATTAATGCTTGTTGTGTGACGGATTCTTCAGCTGCACTGTGCGTAGCGCGTAGGCTCTTTTGAACCGTAACAACATCGTCAACACTTTCAGCCATGAGTCGAGTTAGCTCCTGGAAGCGTGTAAAGCGATCAAATTCTAGCGGATCAAATGGTTGTTCACCTTCTTGTGTTTGCGAAAGATGGGATTGCATTTGTGTCTCAGCCTGAATCTCAACTTCACGCAGTTGTCCTTGCAAACGATCGACACTATCGGTTAGATCCAACAATGATTGTTTGAAGTTGTATAACTGTGCTTCAATTTTGGAACGTATGATACTGGTTTCACCCGTTTCGTTTACTAGCTGATCTATTAATTCAGCATTAACGCGTAGAATGGTTTTTCGTGTATGAGTATCTGCATCCGTATCTTCAGGCAATGCGAGCGGTGTCTCTACTTTTCCAACGGCTTGGAATGGAAGTGGTGTAACCGATACATCGGTTGATATGCCGAGTTCTGCTTGCGCAGCAGTTTCAGGTTGTGTTTCGGTTTGCGGTAAATTTTGTAGGTATTCAATCTGTTTACAGATATCGTCAAACTCATGTTCAAGTTTTTCAATTTGAGGTACGGAAACTGTTTGCACATTGGATACACGCTCAACATTGCTCTCCATATTGTGTATCTGTTCACCAATCTGTGCTGCACCTGCTGTAAGCGCACCACCTTTAAACGTGTGCAACAGTCTCAGTAATGCCTTATGGATATCACTGTCATCTGGGAGAATGCGCCAAGCACGTAACTTATTGCCAATTTGGGGTATGAGTTCGTGTGCTTCTTCAATAAAGAGTGGTAATAATTCAAAATCAATCTTGTCATCGACAGTGGACTGGGTTACTTGATACGGTATTGTTTCTTCTGAAACAGACGGGGCATCAGACAGTGGAACTTTTTGAGATGCAATCTCTACTTCAGCTAATTGATCTGCTTGTCCCAAGTATTGTTTTAGTGTCTGTGTAAGAGTTTCGCTTGTTCGTAAATCAGTTGCTGCGGGCATTTGCTGGTTATGTGCTGCTTGCAGCAAGTTCCCTAGTAATTCAATGGTGTTTTGTAACAGTTTTAAACCTGCATCATCAGGCCGTACAGCACTTTCTGTGAGTTGTGATAACCATTGTTCCAATGCAAACCCGAGGTCGGCAATAAATGTCAGTCCTACTGTACGCGAGATACTGGCCAATGTATGGCTGGCGCGCATGAATGGATGACTGACAGTTGTATCAGGTTTTGAAATTAGATTTTTTAGCTCATTCTCAAGGGCCGTTATGTGTTGGCTGGACTCAGCAGTGAAGATTTCAAACAGATTGAATGAAATGGTGGTGTTGCCAATGATAATATCGTTTTTCGCATCCGTTTCAGCAGTCGTATCCATATCCGTGCTGGCAGGTGCTGCTGTTTCTTCATCAGCAGAGACTGTCTGCGCGTCAATGCTTATATCTGGCGCTGTATCACCGATTAAACTGTTAATTGATTGCAGTAATTCATCTGCATCGACTTCGGTTGTGCCAAATTTCTTAAGATTGTCACACCATTGGTTGAATTCATTGTGTGTCCTTGCCGCCAGTTCTATCAACTCGTAAGAAGCAGTTTTTCCCTCACTGATCCAACGGTTTAAGACTTGCTCCATGCTCCAGGCAACTTCACTCATGTCATGCAATTCAACCATGCGCCCACTACCTTTTAAGGTGTGAAATTCACGTCGTAGTGCAGTGATCGATTCAATATTTCTGGGATTATTTCGACAGTTTTGTAGACTATTGGTTATGTTTGCAAGTATTTCATCTGCTTCTTGCAAGAAGATGCTGAGTAACTCTGGTTCAGTCTCTGTATCCGCTGCTTCTTTTTCTAAGCTTAGGGTTGAAATTGTATCGAGGATCGTTGGCGCAGATGTAGATGCAGCTGGTTCAACTTCAGTACCAACAATCTGTTCAAATAAACTGATGGCTGCTTCAATAATGTTGTCACGATCAGGCTGAACATTGTTTAATGATTCGACAAAAAAACCAAGGCTACTTAAACCATCTACCAGCAGTGTTTGTTCTGCTAGCTTAATTTCATTCCCAGGATTTAAGAATTTTTCTATCAGCGTATAACAAAGATTCAATAAGGTGTCGGCGCGTTGAAGACCCAGCATAACCAGAACACCTGAGGTTTGTTTGAACAGAGGCGCGAGTGTTAATAATTCAGTACGTATCGTGGTGTTAAGAAAGAAGCGATCTAACACGGCCTCTATTTGTCCCAGATTAGCCAGTATTCCATGTGAAGTTTGTGACTGTAATTTTTTCTCCTGTGTTTTATATTCAACTTCGCTGGGCCCCAGCACATCGGGTAATTTTTTGTCATGTTGCTTGCCAGTGGTAATGGTACGTAACCGGGTAGTAATTCTTTCTACCTGACTTGGAAGTTTGGACGGCAACTTACCAAAATCATCCAGTGTATTCTCGATAAGTAATAGTGCAGTGGCCATCTCTACACCCAAGTCTTCACTCATGTCATGCGGTCGGATGCGTAGATAGGCAACGGTACCATGCATTACAGCGACCAGTTTTTCTAAGGGCACGTATTGCACCAAAGTAGCTAGTTGCTTGAGTCTGGCAAAGTTTGCTAGCAATAAGACTAGGGCGTCCCGCCTGCCTGAACTGAATTCTTGCCAATTCTGATTGGTATCTTTTAGTGTGCTACGCAACTCTTCCAGGGTAGGCTGCAATATTTCTGTAACGGCAAATGGTGTGTCAATTTGTCCATCTGAGGAATTGAATTGTTCTGGCCATTCGTAAGCATGCTTGATTTCCCGAGTACGTTCGCTGGTTGATGCACTGCGCGCAATCTCAAAAAGCATTTTATGCATTAATTGCGTCGTGGATATGGGCGCACCTTCAGCCAAGCGTCGTATTTCCTGATCAATTTTTCCGCACAGTCGGCGCGTCGGTAAATCAATATTGGAATCCTGGCGAATCAAGCTGTCTAGGAAACCAGTTGCTATCCACCAAAACAATCGTTGTTCCATTGAACCTGGAAATTTCTCGACCAAGCTTGTAGCATCAACCATTTTCTGCAGGCCATCTTTATTGCTGGTGTCACGTAACCATTTAAGTAATCCAGCTTGGTATTCAGTGCGCGCTTGTTTGGCTGAGGTTTGGGTCTCAGAAGAATCCAGATGTGATTGTGCTGTTTGTAAGGGAGGTTCGGCTACTAAATTAGGAAAGAATAAATCACTTTCTGGAACACTTTCTAGCCCAAGTGCTTGCATTAGATCGCGGTACACAGGAAATAGACACAGTGGATTATCTTTTGCACCTTCAATCAGTTCATTTAGGTAACGTTGCAGTGCATGGATTGTCTTTTTCAGTGCGTTGAGTATATGTGGTTCTGGTTTAATTTCATTTTGAATCAGTGCCTCGGTTAATTTCTCAGTTTTTTGACCGATCAATGTGACACTATCCAATTCAAGCATCTCAAGTAAGCCATTTAGCTGATGGATATAATTACGGCATAAATCGACTTGAGCGCTGGCGTTGGGATTCTGTAAATAAGCATCTAAATGTTGATCAATAAGTGAAAATAATTGATTGATTCCATCTTTGATACCATTGACGGAAGTTATGTCGAGTTTAGTTTTAGCGTTCATTATTAAAGTATTGACATCAATTGCATTATAATCATAAAATAAAATCAGACTTTGAAGTTAGATACCGATGCCTTCAATTCAGAAGCGGAACCCGTTATTTGCTTAATTGATATGGTGGTCTGCATCGTTCCATCCGTTGTTTGACGTGTAATGTGGAGGATATCTTCCATATTTTCAACCACTTTGTTAGCAGCTTGTGTTTGGGCATGCGTGGCATCAAAAATACTGGTGACATGTTGTGCTAAATGCTTGGAGACTTTCTCAATTTCTTCTAACGCTTGACCAGCTGCATCAGAGCGTTTTGCACCTTTTGCAACACCATGCGTACTTCTTTCCATCGCCGCAATCGTATCTTGTGTGTCACCCTGAATAGTCTTAACCAGTGAGCTGACTTGTTTGGTTGCGTCAGCAGAACGTTCTGCCAAGCGCTGGACTTCTTGTGCAATAACTGTAAAGCCACGTCCAGCCTCTCCAGCAGAAGCTGCTTGGATTGCCGCATTTAAAGCAAGTACGTTAGTTTGTTCTGTAATGTCTGAAATCAACGCAACAATTTCGCCTATTTCCTGAGAGCTTTCTCCAAGACGTTTGATTCGTTTTGAAGTATCCTGAATGTGTGTGCGAATTTCATTCATACCTGCGATTGATTCACGTACTGCAATGGAGCCTTTCTCAGCTGTAGCCAAAGATCGTTTTGCCACCCTGGCAGATTCTTCAGCAGTATCAGATACATCACTGATCGATTCGGCTATACCCAATACCGCAATCGTGGTCTCTTCAATTTTCAATGATTGCTGCTGTGCGGCAGTTAGCAGTTCAGATGAAATATGCTGTGCTTGCTTAGAAGCCTCGGCAACTTGGGTGCTGGATTTGTTGACTTCCTCGACTAGTGTGTGTAATTCTTCAATTGTATAATTAATTGAATCTGCAATGGCACCTGTAATATCTTCGGTGACATCGGTGCGTACAGTCAGGTCGCCGTCAGCTAATTTACCCATATCATCTAGTAGACGCAGAATTGCTTTCTGAGTTCTGTCAATTTCATTTTTACTGGCTAGTAGTTGACTACGTGTGTGTTGAGTGATTGCTCTGGCGAATAGAAATATGGTGACAACAACTAATGCCGTAGAAATATAGAGGACCATGTTGAGCAAAGACATGAAAGCAGCATCTTGTTTCTGCAGTTCATCATCAAGCGTCTGAGTCATACTCAGCATGACTTCACTATTCTTAAATATTTCATTGGTAGCAAATTTTATAGTAATTACGTTAGCAATTTCTTTCTGTACAATACCAATATTGTTATCAACGCCTCTAAATAGTCTCTGAATTTGTGACAGTCTTTCCAAAGCAATTTTATCTTTGATTGAAGGCAGACTTAATTCAGTACTGCCTTGATTTAATACTTGGATAATGGCTGAAAAGCGGTTCCTGTCCTGGGCCAGTTGTCCTTTTACCTCGGAAATGGGAAATTGGCTGGGTAGAACGGTGTTGACACTTTTTGTGACACTTTGAATCAGAACTTTCATCGCTTCAATAGCGACAATCTCATTGGACAAATCACCAATCTGTTCCAGTTGCTTTATCATTTGGTCAATTAATATGAGTAATTGACCATTGGCAGTATTTATTTTTCTTACCACATGACCTAGGTTTACCAAGGATTCCTGACTGGCCAAAATCAGATTGATTTTCTTTTCTTCCAGACGCCATTGTTTAATATAGGTTTCAAAGTGTACAGTTGGTGGACCATTACTAAATGCTGAAATGTTATTCCCTCGGTATAAACCACCCTGAGTCAGCAGGATTATGAAGTGATTAAGCTGATTTTTGCTATCTTGCAATTGTGCAAATGCGGCTTCATGACCTAATATAGTTTGTTGTGAAGCTTTAGTTAGACGCTGGCTATGCATTTGTATGCGCGCGACAATTTCTAGATGGGCGGTGTTGTTCCGTGTCTGTCTCAGACTAATTGCCATTGCGACTAGGAGTAGTAACAGGAGTAGCGCGAGCAAAATACCAAATAGCCAGGTTTTTTTTGAGAATGAGGCATGCTCTGCAGTAGGCTTGGACCGAGTGCTGGTCGGTACATTCTCTTTTTTGGGTGCTGAACTAGGCATCTGTTTTAACTTTGAAAAAATACCTGTCATTAATTTCTCCGCCAGCTTACTTAATTACTTGAGTTATATCCGGGTTACGGATGATTGGGTTGGTGACAAGTTACAGAATACCTGTAAATAGGTGTAGTCAAAAACAAGATAAGACACAAGAAAAGATATCTTTTAGAGATGAGGTGCCAGTCTTGATTCTGCAAGCAGGTAATGGATTATATCATAACCTCATGAAATAAAAAGAATTATACTGCCCGTTAAAAATTACAGCAACTGATTCAATATTCAAGCCAAGCTTTGAGTGATATTTTGTAGCGTAGATTAAAAAAACGACGTAATTCAGATGGTTTTTGGAGTACACATAACTGCATCAACCTGCTTTTTGTTGGTATTAAATTGCACATTTCCCCCTATTTTTAAGACTAAACAATTGTTATCCAAGGAATAATTTATATGCGGGATTTTTGCTTTCATCCCAGTAGCGATAACCTAGTTGATCGAGAAAAATTTTGAAATCAGATTTTTCCTCGGGTGGAACCTGTATGCCTACCAGTACACGACCATAATCGGCACCATGGTTACGATAATGAAATAAACTGATATTCCAATTGTGGCTCATCTTATTTAAGAAATTCATCAATGCGCCAGGTCGGTCTGGGAATTCAAAGCGATAAAGGATTTCATGTTTTACATCGCGAGCATGCCCACCTACTAAATGGCGTATATGCAGTTTTGCCATTTCATTGTTACTCAGATCCTCAGTATCCAGACCATGTTGTTTCAAATTTTTGATGAGTATTTTTACTTCATCGCGATTATGTACGGAAACACCGACAAAAACATGCGCCTCGGTAGAATTTGCGTAACGATAATTAAATTCAGTGATGCTTCTTTTTCCCAGCATGGTACAAAATCGCTTAAAGCTACCTGGTTTTTCAGGAATTTTGACAGATATGACCGCTTCACGTTGTTCACCAATTTCCGCACGTTCGGAAACATGGCGCAGGCGATCAAAATTCATATTGGCTCCAGAAGCAATGGCAACCAATGTTTTATGACAAATTTTTTCACGTTCTACATAAGCTTTTGCCCCAGCTATGGACAGCGCGCCCGAAGGTTCCAAAATCGTACGGGTATCTTCGAAAACATCCTTTATCGCTGCGCACATTGAATCAGTATTTACCAGAATGACTTCATCCACTAGTTCGCGGCATAAGCGGAAGGTTTCCTTGCCTACTTGCTTGACTGCTACACCATCTGCAAACAATCCAACTTGTGCCAGTTTCACACGACGGCCTTTTTGTAGTGAACGATACATGGCATTAGCATCAACAGGTTCAACGCCGATTATTTTGATTTTTGGACGCAATCTTTTAACATATGCAGCAATGCCTGAAATGAGTCCGCCGCCGCCAATGGGTACAAATATGGCATGGATATTGCCCGTATGTTGGCGCAAAATTTCCATCCCGATAGTCCCTTGGCCAGCAATAACATCTGGGTCATCATAAGGATGTACAAATGTTGCACGCTTTTCTTTCGCAAGTTCTACTGCATGATCATAGGCGTCATTATAAGCGTCGCCATGCAGCAATACGGTGGCACCTCGTGCCATCACGGCTTGTATCTTGATTTGGGGTGTCGTGACGGGCATGACAATTGTGGCGCAGCAATCCAGTTTCTTCGCTGCTAATGCCACACCCTGAGCATGATTACCTGCTGAAGCTGCAATAACACCCCGTTTACGGCTCGCAGGCGACAACTTAATCATTTTGTTGTAAGCACCACGCAGCTTGAATGAAAAGACTTGTTGCAAGTCTTCACGCTTTAAAAGTACCTGGTTGTGCATACGCTCAGATAAATTCGCCATATGATCTAGAGGACTTTGTATTGCAACATCATAAACCTGAGCAGTGAGTATTCTTTCGAGATAATTGTTTTTCATGAGAGTATGCTCGTTGGATCAAGGTAGCGATAAGATGTTTTAGTTTGAGAATGGCGGCGTAACAAAGCGCGGAGTCTGTGTCAGCAAAATAAATAACAGAATAACGAAGGCATAGATATTCCAGGGCTTATGCGAAAAGAGATTCTATCATGTTGAGTACATGTATAAACTTTATCCTTTGGCATAACTGACCATAATATTGTCTTTCCAGGAATCCATTGCATCCAGTATTTGTTGTGCACTTACATTTCCTTTATGCTCGTTGCGTAACAAAGTGATCTGAGTAGAGAAATCTTGCAAGGTAATACTGCCGCCGCCCTCTACTTCATTTAGGCGTTTTTGGCGTAATTTTTCCCATTGTTTAACTTCTGGTTTTGTTAAAGTATCAGGCCAATTGCGGGCGCGGTAGCGAAATAATAATTCGGGCAGTCGTTTGTCACGAAAATCAAAACAATTCTGTGCCAATTCTTGCGGCGAAGCATTACGTACTTGAGTCAGAAGTGGGTAATCCCTTTCGCTCAGAAATCCATCGTATAGCGCAGTATCAACATCACCCATAGATTCAAATTTCGTGCTGGTATAGGCTAATGAAACGCGTTGTATAAAATCCGTATGGGTATGTAATTGTTGCCAATGTCGATGGCAAGCGTCCAGATCGATCGCAATTCTTACAGCGGCTTGAGCATCCAGTGTATTGCGTGGAGCCAAAGCCGGGCATTTGTTGATTTTTACAGACTTAACCGGCAAACGTTGCATGCCCGGCGGTAAATCTTCAGTGCGTGTAAATATATATCTGCTTAGTTCTGCCACATCCAGATCAATAAAAATACTTGGGTCATGTCGCAGATCATAAACTAAAATACTGTTGTTATTACCTGGTTCCGTGATGAGCGGCATGACTAAAGTTGTGCAACCTGTCTTCGCGGGATACATGCGCGAGGTATGTAAAACAGGGGCTTGTGTGATGAGATCAAGTTGAGCAACCGCTTTGCGTTTATTGCGCAGTTGGAACAGCCAATTATAGAGGCGCGGTTGTTTATCGCGTAGTAATCGCGCTAGACCAATGGTGGCGCGTACGTCAGATAACGCATCATGTGCCGATTCGTGATGGATGCCATTAGCGGCCACCAGATCACCTAGACGGAAGCTGGGTTGACCGTCTTCATGTTGGGGCCATTCGATTCCTTCTGGTCTCAGGGCATAAGTCATGCGCGTTAGATCGATAATATCCCAACGTGAATTGCCTTGCTGCCATTCGCGTGCGTAAGGATCATAGAAATTGCGATATAAGGTATAACGGGTTACCTCATCGTCAAAACGTATGGTGTTATAGCCTACACCACAGGTTTCGGGTTGCACTAATTCGGTATGAATACGTGCAATGAACTCGGGTTCAAGCAAGCCTTGTTCTTCTGCGATTTGTGGTGTGATGCCAGTCAGCAAACAGGCTTCGGGTTGGGGTAATACATCTCGTGCTGGCTTACAATAAATAACCAGTGGTTCACCTATCTCGTTGAGTACCTCATCCGTGCGCAACCCAGCGAACTGTGCGGGTCGATCACGCTTTGGGTCGGTGCCAAAGGTTTCATAATCATGCCAGTATAGGGTTGTGGGCATATTTTTTACTTATATTCTTGAAGTTTTGATGGTTAGAATCACTTATTTCATCGTTGCTTTCTATTACATGTACATGTAATTGTCATCTTAATGAGGAAGATTTTATCTCATTATTTATCTGACACAGAATAAATCAGAACTTCCTGATATGCTTTGGTATATTAAAATCAACGATAATCTCTATAATAATTATAGCCCCCTGTGATCCTCAGACTTAAAGATTGAAAATTCTCTAGAAAACGGGGATCAACAACCATGGAAAAACCTTTTTCTCAAGCTTGCGAGAATAATAAATTACCGATTCTTAATGTGATTCAACAGCCGTTTCAGCGTGTGCGTCATGTACTCGAAATTGGTAGTGGAACAGGTCAACACGCCGTATATTTTGGCGCAGCCTTAACGCATCTTGTCTGGCAGTGTAGCGATAGAATTGAAAATCATGCGGGTATCAAACAGTGGCTCAATGAAGCGGGTCTTGTCAACATCAAGCAACCACTTGCATTGGATGTCACTATGGCGGATTGGCCTGCTGTCGAATTCGATGCGGTCTTTAGTGCGAACACCGCACACATCATGTCCTGGCCCACAACTAAAACGATGATTGTTGGTATCGGCAAGCGATTGCCTTGTGCTGGTTTGTTTTGTTTGTACGGTCCTTTTAACTACGGAAAGCAATATACCAGCGACAGCAATGCTCAATTTGACCAGTGGTTGAAACAACAAGATGAAAAAATGGGTATTAGAGATCTTGAAACAATTTGTGAATTGGCAGCGGACAATAAATTGCAATTAGTCGATGACCACGCCATGCCCGCCAATAATCGATTGCTTATCTTTAGAAAAGATTAACTTGGTCATATCGTATCAAATAACTTCTGGTTCGAATATCATGTCAGATTGCCGCATTCCAGTCCACGCAATAATCTATGGCTAAAGCGGAACCCCTGGTTTGAAGCAGGGAATTCTGGGAACACGCACTCATTTATACTAAAGTAAACGGTGTCAGGTATTGTGTTGTGCAGATGCTAAGTGAGTTCCAGGATCTGTTTTTTTATTTGCTATGAGCCCCGATCCCAAATACTGTTTATTTATGGGTGAAATCGCAAGGTAGCTTGCATGGGAATTTGATGATGGTTTGATTTGTCGTGATTTGTTTGATGTATCTTTGAGGAGTATTTTGTGTATTGATAATTATAAGCCCAGAATATTGCTTGATAAGTTGGACCAGGTTTTTGATTTCTGAATTGGCGTAGCGATCATGGGAATCGGACACGTCTGTACGTTTACCAAAGAGCGCATCGGCTTCATCGAAGAACAGAATGGCTCCCTGAATTTCGGCTTTGTGAAAGACTGAGGCAAGGTTCCTTCTCGTCTCGCCAATGTGCTGGCGGGTATCTACCTTTAATAGTGAGCATTTTAATTCCAACGCGATGGCTTCGGCTGCTGCAAGTTTTTCCACCTGATCCGGCCCTATGAAGATAATTGTGTTCGTAGAGGATCTTATGGCACTAGTTGGACGAATAGACTGCCTGAATGCGCGCGTGAGCGTTTGGAGCTTGTTGATGGTGTCTTGAGTAAGTTTGAGGTCTGACCACGTATGAGAAGGTACAATCTGAATAATGGCCAGTGAAGAAGCGACCTTTGGATACTGGCTGGCCCATGCAAGATTCGTAAGAACAAAAGTCATCATGACGGAAAGGCATTGATATGCTAGAACACTTATGGCGTGTATTTTTTGCTTACGTGGCATCATGGGTGAGTCCGTTTGAGTTATTGATAAGGTTTCTTGTTCCCAATTCCTGTTTCCATATGGCAAGCTTGCGTTCATAAGATAACGTGGCATGTGCTGGGCTTGTTGAAGGAAGACGCAATAAGTGAATAGAATCAGCATTGATTTTTGCAAGCACATGTTGCTTGAAACAAGCTTCTGCTTTGGCGCCGTTGAAGAAAATATGTGTGATCTGTTTGTGGCAATGAAAGAAGGTTGGAAAATCGTTTGCAATTTGCGCATCTGATTCAATCATTGAATCCAGGCTTCCCATTCGTTTACATGATTGAAGTACATCCCACAGGGCGATATGGGCTGATTTCAGTGCTTGAGTTTTTTCCTCGTAAGTGGAGGCAGGATTGAGTTGCAACAATTCTGCCATGATACGCCAGAAGGTATTCTGAGCATGTGCATAATATTGATTGGCAGTCAGTGATGCTTGGCCAGGTATGCTCCCCAGTATGAGGATTCTGGCATGTTTGTCCTCAATGGGTTCAAAACTGTAGATAGTGGTCATGCTGAACTAACCTGCTTATTTTTGACTGCCCACATAATAATGCTTTACTGGGTTCAGTTTTTGATCGAGCTCATATACTAATGGCTGGCCTGTGGCCATGGATAACTTCATGACTTGTGCTTGAGATAAATTGTCCAATTGCATCATTAACGTACGCAGGATATTTTTATGCGAGACAATAAGAATTTGTTTGCCTTGCAGCAATTCCGGCGCAATCGTTTCCTGCCAGTAAGGTAGTAGTCTTAATTGTGTTTGTTGCATACTTTCAGCAAGGGGTAATGCCGCTTTATTGATTGTGGCATAGCGGGATTGGTTGCCAGGAAAACGTGGGTCCAAGGGATCAAGGCATGGCGGTGATGCATTAAAACGCAATTGACAGCCTAATACGGGCCAAATGCCAAATTCTTTGACAGCGCTCCAGCGACTAATGCCTTCTAGGGCGCCGTAGTGGCGTTCGTTCAAACGCCAGCTAGATTGTGTCGGTAAACCATTTAGCTCCATTTTGGATAACACGATTTGGAGTGTATCTGTTGAGCGTTCAAGCATTGAAGAGAAACACATATCAAACGTGTAACCTGCCTCTTTGAGCAGGTGGCCGGCTTGCTCTGCTTCTTGTTTACCTATAGAGCTTAACGCAACATCGCTCCAGCCGGTAAAAACCCTGTCCCGATTCCAAATGCTTTGCCCATGGCGTAGCAGAACAAGCCGAGTTGGTTCAGGTTGTTGTAACGCTGTGGTAGCAGTCATGGAAATATTGTTGCTGCTAATGTGTAGACACTGAAGATTCTTTCCAGATTCGCGTGAGCGCATCCCATAAGCTATTCCGTATCGTTTTAAGATGCAGATTGTGATCACTGATGCCATTGGCCAGACGGCGCTGTGCCACGCCCAGGTTGTGGTATGGCATGCTCATGAAAAGATGATGTGTGGCATGGTAGCGCAGGCCTACGGGAGCCCATAAGGGGGTGATGAAAATATTGCCCGGTACATTAATGGAATCCAGGTATTGTTCTGCAAATGTCATCGTGTGTTCACCCGGATTGCGGTAGGCATGGGCTGCCAGTGTGCGTAACGAATTAAGTATGAAGATAACCAGAGCAATGGCATACCAAAGTACAAGCACCGTGTAGGGCAAAATGCCCAATGCTACACTCACGCCCACCAGCAGTGTAAAGAGGCAAGCAGCCAGTTCTTGTTGTTGCCAGTTGTGATCGTTACGGATGGCATTTTCTGCTCGCTTGTAACTGGGATCAATGGTCAGTGATGAAGCACGTTCCCAGACAATTTTACGCAGTGATGGAATCAGATAACACAAAGGGGTAAGCAGTAAAAAACGGACGACAAGTAATGCAGGCAGAATTAATGATAATAATACGTAGCCAACCATTTCTATGGGTTTTTTTGTTGCAAAGGGAATATATTCGCCGTCGTTGCTGGTGCCGTAAACATCGGGTTTATGATGATCATTATGCACGCCATCGTAGGTAAAAGATGGAATCATCAGTGGAATGCCACAAATGAGATTCCATACGATGCGAAAAGTCTTGAATGTGCCTTTTTTTAAGTGTGCCAGTTCGTGAACAAAGATCGCTGCGCGATAAAGTGCAAGCACCGATACGACATAGGCAACAAGCTGCCAAACAGAAAGGAATGGTGTAGACAGCGCAACTACAAAAGCAGCCCAGCCCAATGTAATATGAAAAAGAAAGTCAGTCCAGTAAATCCATGGGTTTGGTGTCATGAGATCACGCACCAGGTCATGCGCTTTGCGTAGTGAAAATTCTGGTTTGGCGGATGGTGTCTCTGTCATTTTTTGTCTCGTTTATGACCAGCAGGATTTAATGTGATCCATGATAGACTGATTAATTGTCGTGTCCGTTTTATTAACCGCACCAAGATTAGGCATAGCCGGCCAGCCAGAATCGATAAATTCTGCGTTGTTAAACTGATGTGGTTGTGCATATCGAGGAATAACGTGGAAGTGCACATCTGGATCGACCATCATTAACATCAGGTAATTTAGTTTGTCGTTATGAAAGGCTTTTGCTAGCGCAGATTCAATTTGTGTGGTGACGGTATGTAACTCAGTAAAACTGGCTGGGCTGAGTTCTGAAAATGCGCGTGCAGGTTCATGGGCAACCAGAACCATAGCACCAAGGGTCGCTTGTGCTGGACGTAACAATACGCTCCAATACTGGAATTGGCGAATCACAGTTTGTGGCGCACCAAACTTACGCATGGTTGCGTTCAAGTTGGATTGATTCATTGGTTCTATTGTATTTTTCATTTAAATACTCATGGTCTCTAAACTACCTGCGTTTGTTTAGACCCCGATGGATGATGTAAGGTACTATTTTAGCCACAAGTTATTACCTTAGCATTATCATGGCCTGAAAAAATCATACTCGCTTTTGCCAGGTCTTCAATGAAATCAATTTCGCACCAACGGTATCCAGCGACTGAACAGGTATTAACCAGATTTTTATCAGCCAGTGTATCAATGATAGACAAATACCAGGATTTTAGTTCGGCTGGGTGTCGAAGTGCCGATTCAATGGCTTTGCGAAAATGTTGTGGGCCTTGTGCACGAAAATAAATCAAACCAATCGATTCCGCGTCAATTTGATCAGTGGGTATTATTTTGCTCACTTGCTTCACCCAGCCATTTGAGTCCATTTGAACTTTCATATCATCTGCATCATAAGCACTTTTGTAATCTACACTGAGTGTAATGGGTGCGGATTCTGAATTCAATACTTGTGCCAACAGTGTCGATTCAATAACTGTATCGCCATTTAATAACAAAAAGTCGCCGTCCATGCGCGCGCGCGCAAGCCAGCAACTGGCAAGATTATCCGCAACCTCGAAGAATGGATTAAACAGTACGCTGATTTGTGGGTGGCCTGCATAACGCTGTTGTAATAAGGTTTCAATCATGCCTACCTGGAAACCTGAAACAACGGTGATTTCTTGAATACCAACTGCCAGCAATGCATCAATTTGCCATTCGATTACGGGTTTACCTGAAACAGGCAGTAAACATTTTGGAGAGTTTTCTGTCAGTGGCAGTAATCGACGGCCTTGGCCTGCGCTGAGGATGATTGCCTTTATCGGGCTTGTATTTTGACGATCAGTCATAGCATAATTTTTTAAATGGTTTAAATGTTTTGTAAATGCGTGAGCGTGGAGTGATTGTAATATTAAAGGAGGATGCAATCATCAACTTTAATAAAGCCAGCTGCAAAGATGGTTTCTAATTGGCAATGCCTTGCATGCTCATTAATTCTTCCACGATGTGGCGGGTTGCTTTCAGGAAGTCTTCTACTTGTACCAGCGTATTGCTGCTGCCCAAGCTGACGCGGACAGCACAACGTGCCAGCATGGGTGGAATATCCATGGCTTCGAGCACATGGCTTTGACCGGGATTGACACTGGAACAGGCGGCACCGCTCGCGACCGAGAATCCAACTTTGTCTAGCCGAACGACCAAAGTATCTCCCTCAATATCAGGTAGGGAAAAATAACAGGTGTTAGGTAAGCGTGCGGCACCCGAGCCAAAAATAACAGCACCCATGTCAATTAATCCTTGTTCCAAGCTTTCACGAAGTAAAGACACGTGTTTGGCAGTGTCCACTGTACGCGATTTGGCCAATGCACACGCAACCCCAAAGCCAACGATCGCGGGAACATTTTCAGTGCCTGAGCGCATTCCATTTTCATGCCCACCTCCGTAAATAAGTGGTTTCAACAACAGACGTTTGTCCACGATGAGTGCTGCAGCCCCTTTGGGGCCATATATCTTGTGGGCTGACAGCGTCATGGCATGTACTTTGAGTGCCGTAAAGTCTACTGGAATCTTACCCAGTCCTTGTACCGCATCCGTGTGCATCCAGGCACTGTGTGATCTGGCCATTTCTGAGATACTGGGTACATCCTGAATTACGCCCGTTTCGTTATTTGCCAACATTACAGATACGATGCTGGGTTTTTGCTGCGCCATGGCGCTGTTGGCTGCATCCAGATTAACCTGTCCCAGACTGTTTACCGCTAACTTTTGCATGACCCATCTTTCGTTTTTTCTACGAGCTAATTCATGAGTGGGGCGCAAGACACAAGGATGTTCAATCGCACTGATAAAAATATTGAGTGGCTTCAGGCTATCTGCGACACCTCGAATAAATAGATTATTTGCTTCCGATCCGCCGCTGGTAAAAATGACCTGTATTGGTTGAACCCCAACAGCAGCAGCCACCTGTTCACGCGCCTGATTAATGGCTTGACGGGCTACGGTACCAAAGTTATGCCGACTTGAAGGATTCCCGAATTCTTGCTGAAAATAGGGCAACATCGCTTCAAGTACTGCATCATCTACGCGAGTAGTGGCGTTATGGTCAAAATATACGGGTGTCATGTGTTAAACGTGAAGTTGCAATGTCGAATTTATCTGGGATTTTACCAGTCTTGCTGTGTATTAGCAGATAAAGTATACACTGCTGTTATCCCGAGTTTATAGCCAGCAAATGATCTAACCAATCTTTCCAGTGCGGATATTTATCGATTAGGGCGTTGTTGTTACAGACAATGGCTATCTTTTCTGCTTGTAGAAGGTATGTCTCGGTTGTGTTTGCAGCAAGTATGCCAGCACCTTGTAGACTGGTTTCTTTCTGTTGTAAATGGAAGACAGGAAGTGGGATGCATTGTGCAATACCCTGTTGCAATGTGGATAATTCAGATAAGCCTCCTGATAGATAGACTTGATCAATCTTGGTATTATTGTGAAAATCTTCCAGGATACGTGTGATGCGAAAGATAATGGCTTCGAGTAGTAATGCAGCGATTTGACGTGACGTGAGATGTTCCACAGAGTGAGAGAAATGAATGCCCCAGTCATCGCGAAAATAAGGCGCGCCTAAGCCACTGGGTTCTGCCAGGCAAAAAATATCTGTTGTTGCTAAGTCTGCGATTTGACATTCCTGAACCGAATAGGGGGATAGTGCGGTAGCGATTGAATTAATCGTGCCTTCAAGTGCTGTATGAGTGTGTCCAGAATTGTCTTGATAAATCAATGTGTGCAGATAACCATCACGTCTATTATTTTTCGTTGTCTGGTAGCGCATAACAAATCCGCCAGTACCCAGATTGACTAACGCTTTATTTGGATGCTTTGCTACGCTGGTGATGAATGCTGCAGATTGATCACCCACACTGGCTTGCAGCGTCAGGCCATTATCCAGTAGCAGATTTATTCCTACAGAGGGTTTGATTTGCGGCAATATAGATAGCGGAATATCAAACAGCTTGCAGAGCACGGGCGACCATTGCAGTTGGTGCCTGTCCATGAGCAAAGTGCGTGCAGCCATTGAGGCATCCGTGAGATAAAATTTGCCTTGTGTCCAGCGCCAGATTAAAAAGGTATCGAGAGTACCGACTAGCAATTCGCCGCGTTCAAGTGGTGTACGCCATGCTGGGTGTTCCTGCAGTAAGATTCTGAGTTTGGGTGCTAAATAGTAAGGTGTGAGATGCAAGCCTGAGTGATGACGAATAGCAGGTTCAGCAGTACGCAAAGTTTCACAGCGGGCAATGCCGCGATTGTCTTGCCAGAAAATAAGTGGGGTGAGTGGGTGACCACTGGTTTTATCCCAAATTAAAAACGATGACCGCTGGCTGCATAGTCCCAGAGGTGGGATGCATGAGGTTTGTGCGCGGCATTGTTCCAGCACTTGCTCGGCAGTCTCGGCATAGTGTAATGCATTGCTTTCGTAGTGACCATGATGAGCAATGATGTTGGGTGCGGTTTGGTTTACTGTTTTGCGCAGCGTTCCATGCCGATCCAGTAACGCTGCCTTGATAGATGTCGTACCCAGATCCAGGGCGATGGCGGTTATTAGTGAGACAGCCATTGCCTACAACAGTTTTCAATTTCCTGATTGGTGGTTGTTTCGTTCCAATTCATGGCATTGGCTACTTGAATTGCGATTCGACGCAAATCATCTTTAGTCAGTTGAGCCAAAATTAATAGCGGTAAGCGGCGGCGGATCAGGTCATCAAGGTGTATGACCATTTCATGGTGGGCACAATACAGTAAATCAGCGAGTATAAATGGCAGCGATGGGATGATACGCGCGGCTAAATCAGGCGCTGTTTCAATACTGTGAATAATCTCCTTGGCGTATTTGCCATGACGTCGTATCAGCCATTTTGTGCTTTCGGCATCAATGCCCAGTTGCGTGGCTTGTGTACATAGGGCAACGGACCATGTGCTGTAATCATCCAGTGGTGTCCAGGGAAATACTTTATCTTGGGTGGCGCACGCTATATTAAGACCGAGTTGTGCACACACGGTGTCAACAATATTTGCAGCGTCTTGTCGTGCTGAAGTGAGTTTTCCACCAATAGAATAATGCACGCCGTTATTGGCAGTTTTTAACTCCCAATCGCGGCTAACAGTAGAGGGTTCGGATTGTGCGCTCTGTTTCAATACCCGAACCCCAGCAAAATGGCCAATAATATTTTCTTCTGTCCAAGCTGTTTTCAGATAATCATTGGCAGCCGTTAGCAAATAGGCAATATCTTCTGCCTCAACGGTAATGTGATCCAGATCGCCGTGATAATCTGTGTCCGTAGTACCCAATAGAGTGAGGCCATACCAGGGGATTAAGAAAAAAACCCGTCCGTCCGATTTTGCCGTTAACAGCAATGCTTCATCCATCAGCACAGCAGGCATTACTAAGTGTACGCCTTTGGCCAGACGACAGTCATTACAGCCTTGCTCTACAGATGAAATCCATTGACCAGTGGTATAAACTATTTGTTTGGTGTGGATCTGCTGTTTGATATGATTTACTTGATCTTGTATTTCGACAGCATAAACATCCCCATTTGTTTTCAGTAGCCTCGTTACTTTACAATAATTGATACAGGTTGCATGCGCATCCATCGCCCCTGAGATTAATTCCAGTACCAAGCGTGCGTCATCAGTTTGTGCATCCGCATAAGAGAAACCACTTCTTAATGTTGTTTCGTCCAATATAGGAAAGCGTTCAGTAAACTGCTTACGATTAAAGTGGCGGTGTTGCATCGCCCGGCTCAGTTTGCCTGCAAACCAATCATAGAGCGTTAAACCAAGCTTTAGCTGAAATTTACCGACGCGACTGTTGGTGTATACAGGGACACCAAAACGAAGCGGCCACACACGATGCGGTGCTATTTGCAGCAACATTTGTCGTTCAATTAATGATTTTTTAACCAACTTGAAGTCATACGATTCGAGATAGCGCAAGCCACCATGGACCAATTTGCTAGAAGCGGAGGAAGTAGTACAAGCCCAATCACCTTGTTCGACAATGGCTACCTTCAGGCCACGCAAGGCTGCATCATAAGCTGTCCAAGCTCCATAGATGCCACCGCCGCAGACCAGTAGATCGAATTGCTGGTTTTGTAGAGATGGAAAATATCTTTTCATGTGTCACGCATTTTCAAAGCCTTGCGCGGATAATCGCTAATGAGAATATCAACGCCAAACTTGAGTGCTTTGTTAATCTCCTCATCGGTGTTACAAGTATAAACGGCGATACATTTGTCTTGATCGCGCAGTAGGTTGATCATGGCGTGATCCAGAATTTCAATAGGCAAGCAAAGTCCGTATAGAAAGGGGTGTATAGTTAGAGTTTGCTGTGCATCCACAACAGTTTGCTCGGTTTTGAAGTTGTAAATTATGGGAAATTTGGGTTTGCATTGATTTGCATAGATTAGGCTGGCAAGATTGAAAGAGGAAATGATGATGTGTTGTTCATAAGTCGGTCCAATTAAATTCAACGTTTGTCGGATTTTAATTTCATGTCGGGAAATAGGTTCCCATTCACGATTTTTTATTTCAATTAATAAGCAACAATGCTTGCGATAGGCGTCTAGGAATCCCTGCAAACTCATGATGCATTCATTTTTTGATTTTGGAAAACTAAAAGATTTAAGTTGCGCGTAATTAAAATCATCAATACGTTTGTTCGCCAGACCAATTTTATCCAGAAAATGATCATGCCAAAGTACAGTAATTTCATCACGAGTTAGTTGCACGTCTGTTTCGATACCATCAACCGCGTATGCCAATGCTGCGTCAAAAGCAGGTTGGGTATTTTCTATTGCATCCTGGCAGGCACCACGGTGTGCAAATATAAGGCAATTATTAATCTGATGGAGAGCATGTGTTTTCATCCGTGATCCAACTAATTTTTGTTACGGTTATTACCGCAGTTACTTATCCATTGAATGCTCAGTTTTTAAGCTGCGTCTTGATGTGTAACGAAAGAAAGCATAAATTGAGTTGGGTGAATTTGTTTTGAAAATCATCTGCAGGTTGTTGTGTTACAGCATTCCTAGAAGGATCTGAAGTATAATTATAAATTACAGAAAGTCAGTTCGAATGCCACTTCATTTTCATAGACTTTATTTTTCTGTCCCAGATGTGATGGGATGAAGCGAATATTGAGTGCGTATTTGTTGGCGCTGATTTCTGGAACACAGGGTAGGTCTTCACTAACTTTTAGTCGTAACATATGCGCGACATAATTTGATCCCGGTTGCTGGAAAATACCTTGGTCCGCAATAAACTGGTAAGTTTTTCCGCTGCTTCTTAATAGATGGAGTACGATACTAAAGGCATTGCGAATGGGAATTAACGGTGTGAGCCATGTGTTTAGATCCCTGCGACGTTGTGTAGGTTCCAGGTGTAACCAATAATGGTAAGAAGGTAAATCAAATTCACAGACACCACCAGGGATACCAATACGCTGTTTGATCGTCATAAGCCATTCGTTTTCACGTAGGTGTTCACCGACTTTGCGAGGTAGATCTAGCATATTCCGAAATGTGATCTGTATATCGTTCAGTGTGGTATCGAGTGCTGTTTCTGAAATATTTGGATTCTTGCGTAATGTTTCTAGAATTTGTTTTTGTCGTTCTAGTTCTTGTAATAAATCTGATTTAATATCTGCGCGACTGGTTATCTCAAGTACTTCAAATAGTGCAACAATTGCCGCATGGTGATCAATGGCCGTATCTTTAGCAGAAAAAAAATCTATTTTGTTAAATAAGTCCTCAAGTCGTAACAGAGTACGAATGCGCTCATTGAGAGGGTGCTCATAACAAATCACTGGATATATGGCCCATAAGGAAGTATAGATTATGGGATCTTGCCTTAAGCGGCATCATTTCACAAATTAAAATTAAATTTCTTACAAGAATTATTGTATGGATGCATAAAGTGTTCTATTTATTCTTAGATAAGAAAAGATATTTTTGATGTAGATCGTTTACTTGTTTCTGTAAATATTCAATATCTTGGTTGTTGATAATAAGGTCGTCAGCTTTTTTTAGGCGATCTTGGCGTGAGATCTGAGTTGCCATAATGGCACGCACCTCCTGTTCACCTAATTTACTGCGTGCAATCGTGCGTGTAATTTGACTCTCTTCAGCGCAATCAATGACCAGATTGCGTTGAGTCATGTTGTGGTAATCCATTGTTTCAAATAATAAAGGCACAACTACTATTGTGTAGGCCGATTGAGCAAGGGCGGTACGACGAACTGCTTCCTTGCGGATCAATGGATGGAGAATGTTCTCAAGTTTTTGTCGCAAAATATTATTCGAAAATATTAGCTTGCGCATCTTGTTTCTATCTAGGGAGCCATCCGCTGTAATAAAAGCATTGCCAAATATTTCTTTTATGGCAGTGATCGCTGAGCCTTGTGGTTGGGTAAGTTCTCGAGCAATCTCATCGGTATCAATCACATCAATACCTAAGGCAGTAAAGAATTTGCTGGTTATTGATTTTCCGCTGCCGATTCCCCCAGTTAATCCAACTATATAAGTCACTGGTTACAATAATCCAAGGTACGTGTTGTTTAAATACTCCCCCCAGAATAAGGCAATGAGTGCACCGCCAACCAAGTAAGGTCCAAATGGGATAGGTATGTCCTTTTTACGTTTTGTAGCAATCATTAATCCAATTCCAGCTATTGTCCCGACGAATGATGAAAGTAAAATAACTAGCGGGAGCATGTTCCATCCGAGCCAGGCACCGATAGCAGCGAGTAATTTAAAATCACCATGCCCCATACCTTCTTTTCCAGTAATCAGTTTAAAGCACCAATAAATTGACCACAAGGATAGATAACCGACTACTGCGCCAATAATTGCGGAATGAACGTCCGTAAAGCCAGCATGCATGTTGATTAATAACCCAACCCATAGCAGGGGTAGCGTAATGTCGTCAGGAAGTAGTTGTGTATCTAAATCAATTAGCGCCAGGGTAATTAATGCCCAGACAAAAACCAGTACGAAAAGAGTAATTAAATGATAGCCAAAATGCCAAGCAACGTAACCACTCATAAAACCGGTCAAGGCTTCCACAACTGGGTAACGTGGAGAGATAGGTGTGCGACACTTTGAACAGCGTCCTCTTAAAGCCAAGTAACTGAAGATAGGGATATTCTCTAATGCAGTAATGGTGTGCCCACAATGGGTGCATGTTGAACGAGGGGTAGCAATATTAAAGGTAGGTAATGCTTTAATGGGTTCCCCACATAATTCTGCGCACTGTAGTTGCCAACTTCGCTCCATCATTTTTGGCAAACGATAAATGACGACATTTAGAAAACTGCCAACCATTAGACCAATAAAAATACTGAAAGCAACAAGAAAAGATGGTGTGTCTTGTAGTAAGGATATCGGCATGGGTATATTGGAGTAAAAGAATAAAATGCTATATGTTGGGTTTAGCCAACAACTGAACCCATTTTAAAGATTGGCAAATACATAGCAACAACCATCCCACCAATTAGCGTCCCCAATACGACCATAATAATGGGTTCCATCAAGCTGGAAAGTGCATCTACGGCATCATCAACTTCTGCTTCAAAGAAATCAGCAACTTTACTCAGCATAGAATCTAGCGAACCTGATTCTTCGCCAATCGCTACCATTTGTACTACCATACTTGGAAACACTTTTGCATTGGCCATGGAAGCCATAAGACTGTTGCCCGTGCTGACTTCCACTTGAATTTTTTTAGTTGCTTCGAAATAAACGTAATTGCCCGCAGCACCCGCAACAGAATCTAATGATTCAACCAATGGAACACCTGCAGCAAACATGGTGGAAAGTGTACGCGACCAGCGTGCAATGGTGGCTTTACGGATCACTTCGCCAAAAATGGGTAGTCTCAAAACAAGTCTATCCATCACTTGCTGCATGCGAACGGATCGCTTCCATGCATAGAAAAATCCGTAAATGCCACCACCTACTATACCGAATATTGCCCACCAATACGCCACAAAGAAGTCTGATATTGCCATGACAACCAGTGTTGGGGCAGGGAGATCAGCACCGAATCCTTCAAATAAATCCTTGAATGCAGGAATAACAAAAATCATGATTACCGCAGTGATGATAAAAGCGACTGCAATAATTGAAATAGGGTAAAACAGTGCAGATTTTATTTTTCCCTTAATTGCCTGAATTTTTTCTTTGTATGTGGCTAATCGATCTAACAAGCCGTCAAGAATACCTGCAGCCTCGCCAGCACCAACCAGATTACAGAAAAGCGCATCAAAATAGAGTGGATACTTGCGAAATGCATCCGCTAAGTTGCTGCCTGTTTCCACATCGCTTTTGATATCCATAAGCAATTTTCCCACGGCAGGATTGTTGTGCCCCTTTCCAACGATATCAAATGCTTGTAATAGTGGAACACCTGATTTCATCATGGTGGCAAGCTGACGTGTAAATAATGTAATGTCTTTATCTGTGATTGTGCCGCCGGTTGGGGTTTTTTTGATTTTTGTTACATTAATTCCCTGGCGGCGGAGTGTGGATTTGATGACAACAGGTCCTGCTGCACGCATCTCACCTTTTATTTGTTTGCCTGTTTTATCCTTTCCTTCCCAAGAATAATTGATTTCCTTAATCTTCTTTTCTGCGCGTGCGCTCACCGTCGCCATATTGACTCCTTATTTGCCTGAGGTATTCTTATTTATATATTGGTGATGGAATTGAATACGAAGTTCCAAAAGTTTATGTCGGATTGTGAGGTTATAACGGCAAGGTTTTGTAAATTACTTAGTGTTAATTGTAATGTATCCATATTTATATAATACAGATTTGTTTTTTTGGCATTTGCTGTCTCTTTGCTATATTTTCCCACTTGATTTGCTTGAGAACCAGTACTACGAAATAATTTTTAGAATTTATTCAATTAATTTAGAAAAGTGTCGATACAAGATGTTACCTTTTCTTTTAAGCATAACTTTGTCTGGCTATCCGAGAAGGTATTGTTAATTTAAGTGGAGTAGATTAAATATTTTTATTATCAATTGGTTGTATTTATATATTGGAGATTATATGAAGCAATTATTATTAATTATTGTTTTATTGTTTGCATTTACTGGTGCTGCGTATGCAGTTGTTAATATTAATACGGCTACCCAATCTGAGCTTGAAAAGCTACAGGGAATTGGTCCAGCTAAAGCCAAGGCGATTATTGAACATCGTGAGAAAGAAGGATTGTGAATCTGAGGCTGATTTGGGTAAGGTAAGTGGTGTTGGTTCTAGTACGATTAAACAACTTCATGGAAATATTACAGTGGGCACAAAGCCCTAAAATGAAAGTGTAGGTGTCATGGTCAAATAGGAATAAGTTGGCCTGTTTGGAAATTTTCCCTAAAGTTTCCTAAAACCCCTGCCGATAATCACATAGAGGGCCTGTCGCGTAATTCAATTGTGAGTGTATTTTCGTACAAAGGAGACTAT
>CAXBGL010000010.1:0-28584 GCA_963975255.1 uncultured Nitrosomonas sp.
CTCCTTTGTACGAAAATACACTCACAATTGAATTACGCGACAGGCCCTTTATGTATTTGACTGATATTGACGAGAGTGGTCATTATCTTTTTGGTAAGCTTCTGGCTAAATATAGAAATCACTGCGCTACATATTGGAGAATTAACATTCTATTAGTCTGTATAGAAAGTCAGGGCAGGACTGTGTCGGATATACCAGCAATCCCTTTCATTAGATCGTATCCATTCTGAATTAAGTGCTCTAATATTGGTGTAAAGAAAGGAAGACTCAGTGCCAATACAAGGATTCCCATGGCAAGTGTGAGTGGGAAACCAACAGCAAAAATATTCAATTGAGGTGCTGCGCGTGTCAAAATACCTAAGGCTAGATTTGTAATCAATAATGCAGTTAATACTGGTAGTGACAATTGAAGACCCGATTTAAAAATCTCCGCACCCCAGTTTGCCATTGCACTTAATGTGGGTGCGTCAATGCCACTAGAACTAATGGGTAATGTGTGAAAGCTTTGCGAAATGATAGCGATCATTATCAGGTGACCATCTATGGCAATAAATGCCAAACTGGCAATCACCCCGAGAAACCGACCAATAAGCGGGACTTGGCTGGCACTTTGTGGATCAAAGAAGGTCGCAAATCCTAGACCCATTTGTAGACCAATGATATCTCCTGCCATTTCCACTGCAACAAACACAATGCGCATGGCAAATCCAATGGTGAGCCCTATGATAACCTGTTGTACGATGATTAATAGACCAATCCCTGAGCCTGGGTCAATCTGTGGTGGTGGCGCCAGTGTAGGGGTTACCAAAATCGTGATCATGATGGCTAACCCAAGTTTCACACGCACAGGAATACTGGGGTTCCCAAAGATGGGTGCACTGGCAATCAATGCCAGAATCCTACTGAGTGGCCAGAGAAAGATCGCCAGTAATTCGTTGAGCTCTGCAGTGGTTATGCTGATCATTTTGCTTGGATAATGTGTTGATTGTCAGCAATCAGTCGCGCACTAGAAACCAGTTGCGTGCTCGCTCAATTTGCTAAAAAGTATACGTTTACATGTTGCAGAAAAAGCACTAACTAACTGCCAACCAAGGAATGCTCGTAAAAAGTTGATGCATGTAATCCATCATGATGCTGAGCATCCATGGTCCTGCTAAGGCCATCACTAAGAACATAACGATTAATTTTGGTATGAATGACAAAGTCATTTCATTAATCTGTGTAGCAGCCTGAAAAATACTGACAAAAAGACCGGTAACTAATGCAGCTACAAGCAACGGCGCTGCTACCATAAACGTGATTTCAAGTGCTTGACGACCGATGTTCATTGCGTGATCTGGACTCATTGAGATCTTCCTGTCAAGTAAAGAAGCTTTGTGTCAGCGAACCGATTAGTAAGTGCCAACCGTCCACCAAGACAAAAAGCATTATTTTGAATGGTAATGAAATAATCATGGGTGACAACATCATCATACCCATGGACATCAATACACTGGCTACGACCATATCAATAATAAGAAAGGGAACAAAAACGACAAAACCAATCTGAAATGCTGTTTTTAATTCACTGGTAACATAGGCAGGGACTAATATTTTTAGGGGAACTTGATCGGGACTCTCAATTTCATCGCTGTTGGAGATTTGTACAAAGAGTGCCAGGTCTGTTTCGCGAGTCTGACGAAGCATGAAAGTTTTGAGTGGGTCACTGGCTTTCTCTGCTGCTTCAATAATGGTTATTTTGTCTTCCGAGAAGGGTTGGTAAGCCTCACTATAGATACGATCGATTACCGGTGACATGATAAAGAATGTCAAAAATAGTGCTAACCCAATTAATATCTGATTGGGTGGAGAAGATTGTGTACCCAATGCGAGTCGCAGCAGTGACAGTACGATAATAATACGTGTGAAACTGGACATCATTAATACGATTGCTGGTAAGAAAGTCAGCGATGTGAAAAGTAGTAATGTCTGTAGACTCAGCGTATAGGTTGTGCCACCGTTCGTGCCAGGTGTGCTAGAGAAAGCGGGAAATCCTGCCTGTTGAGCGAATGCTGGCATTGATGCATATCCAGCTAGTAGCAGTATGATTTGGAATAAGTGCTTCCATTTCATACATATCTTAGAATATTGTAAGTCGTTCAATCCATGTCGGGAACAAATAGTTTTATGCTGATAGGATGGGTTAGCATTCATTGGAGGATTACCGGTCATGGTTTTTTTCCATGCTTTGGTTTAAGTGTTCTGGAAAATTGCCATTCGATGAATGCGTTGATGAATTTTTAGCAGATTCAATAGAAGATTTCTCCAAGCTATGTAACGTATTGACACGGCCAGGGGCAACACCGAGAACCAACCATGTGTCACCAACTTCAACAAGCACAACACGTTCTCTTTGACCAACGCCTGCCGATGCAATTACTTTTAATGTGCTTGAAGTGGCCGTGGGTAGGATAGCAAAGCGTTTGAGCAACCAAGCAATTGCAATAATTATTGCCAAAACCAGTAACAGTCCCATAACCATTTGCAGCATTCCGTCTGCTGATATGACTGGGGGTGGTTGTACATAGCTTGCCTTAGGTGCCTCTGCATGGGCATAAAAGGGTAATGTCAGGGTCAACAGTGTTAAACAGCGTGTAAACATTTATGAATTCCAGCCCAAATATTTTATAAGAAGTTGGAGATTACGGTTTAGCTGGCTAAGTAGATTGTATGAGTGTTCAAGATACAACGCTAGATTAGGTGCAATTCCAGTGGGAAGAAAAAATTGTAACGCTTTGCATGGCCTGATTTTTTGTTTAACCAATTGAAAATAAGAGATGTCTATCATTGGGGCCTCAGAATATAGAAGACTATTCAGTCTAGCGGTTGAGTTTCCGAATCCGTTCACTGGGTGTAATCACGTCGGTAAGCCTGATACCAAACTTCTCGTTGACCACTACTACTTCACCTTGTGCAATCAGGCAACCATTGACCAGCACATCCATGGGCTCGCCTGCTAAGCCGTCAAGTTCCACGACTGAGCCTTGTGCTAACTGTAGTAAATTCTTAATTGTAATCTTGGTTCGTCCCAGTTCAACAGTGAGTTGAACTGGGATATCAAGAATCATATCAATATCATTACGCGTATTAGACAAGACCCCATCCTTTGAGAACTCCTCAAAGACAGTTGTTGATGCTGTCTGCGTATCAGATACAGCTCCGTCCTTTACTTCCGTATCCGTTGATGCAATGGCATCAGATTCGGTTCCTGCTTCTGCATCTGCTTTAGGATCGGTAGATGCGTCTGTTTCAGCTGGAGCAGTAGTGGCTTCAGATTCATTCTTTGTCGCAGATGCCTGCTCTGCCATGGCAGCAGTCCAATCATCAGTGTCAGTATCTGTTTGTTCAGTTGTTGTAGACTCGGGCATTGATAGTCTCCATTAAGTTATTCAGTTTCTGCCTGAGAAAGCATGGTGTCTACTTTTAGTGCATATTGTTCATTTATGACGCCGTAGCGACATTCCATGACGGGCACTCCATCCACACTTGCTGTAATTCTTTCAGGGATATCCAGTGGAATGACATCACCTACTTGCATACTTAGAATTTGTTCAAAGGTTACTGTTGTATGACCTATGTTAGCGACCAGTTCTAATTCAGCAGATTGTACTTGTTTTGACAACAATCTCACCCAGCGCTTATCGACTTCCATATGATCGCCTTGTAGTGAGCTGTAGAGTATGTCACGTATTGGTTCAACCATTGAATAGGGGATGCAAATATGAAATTCCCCACCCTGATTACCCAGTTCGATAATAAAAGTAACGGTGATGACCACCTCGTTGGGTGTAGCAATACTTGAAAACTGAGGATTCACTTCGGACCGGATATATTCAAAATTTACTGGATAGACTGATTTCCATGCTTTTGCATAATCTTGAAATACGACATCCAGTAAGCGTTGGATCATACGTTGTTCGGTTTGGGTAAAATCTCTACCTTCAACACGTGAATGAAATCTGCCATCGCCGCCAAACAAATTATCTATGATCAGAAATATTAAATTGGGATCAAAAACAAATAAGGCTGTTCCACGTAGTGGCTTGATGTGTACCATGTTCAGATTGGTTGGTACTATTAAATTACGTATAAACTCACTATACTTGATGACCTTGACTTGTCCGACAGAGATATCTACCGTTCGACGAATAAAATCGAATAATCCGATGCGTAGGAGTCGTGCAAAACGTTCATTGATGATTTCAAATGTGGGCATGCGCCCACGTACGATTCGTTCTTGTGTGGCAATGTTATAGGGTTTGACTCCAGGAGTTTCCTCAGCTTCCTGGAGGCCGTCTGCTTCACCTGTTGCGCCTTTGAGTAGCGCGTCAACTTCACCTTGGGAGAGAAAATCTTCAGCCATGGGAATGTTACTGGATTACAAACGATGTGAACAAAACGTTCAGTACATCTTCGTGTATTTCTTCTGGGCTAAGTGATTGTCTGATTTCAGTGGTAATTTCTGAGCCTAATTGTTGTTTGCCTTCTTTCGATGAAATTTCTATTGCTTGCTTACTGGATAGCAGCATTAAAATATGGTTACGAATTTCAGGCATTTGTTTCTTGATCTCATCTGCCACATTTGTTTCGCGTATTTTTACTGTCAATCCCACTTGAAGATATTGGTTGTTTTCTTCAGGCTGTAAATTAACAGTAAAAACATCCAGATCAAGAAAGGTTGTTGGTATTTCCTTAGGGGATTCAGGTTTCCCAGATTCATTTCCATTTTGTAAGAAGAACCAGGCACCACCACCACCACCAATTGCTATGACAGCAACCAGGATGATTATCACCAGACCTTTTTTACTTTTTTTCCCTGTTGTTTCGATAGTTTCGGTAGTTGCTGACATGCTTTCTCCTTATACGTTAGACGAATTATGTGGGAATAATCGGAGAAGTGATTGGGTAAATAACAACCAAATTTAGGGCTATTTCCAGATCAAAAATGGATTTCTAATTTTATTTAGCGACGAGTACACCGACAAGTTAGGATTGACGGGTTTAAAGTTGCTCAGATGATTCAAAACAAGGTATGGTCTGTGGCGAATAGTTGTCTCTTTTCAAAGGCTACAACGCAGTTGGTGCATCTAAAAACCCCCAGCTATGTGGTATTTTTATGCCTATCTCAGGGAAGTGTCGAGTTATTTATCAGAAAATATTGGTTAGAATATTCCATTTCATCGTTGTAAATCTTAGCAATAGCTAGTATTGCCAAGATTATCGAATTGAACTGGAGAACGTTATCTCATATTCTGTTTGACTTAAAATAAAGCGGCGATTATTTAGGCAAATGTGAACGATTATTGTTTGATTACTAATTAGGCAAAAGTATTAACCAGGCCTTGATGCCTATTAGACACAATGCGTGCTTCAATTTGATTGGTAGATTCATCTTTGGTGCTGATCAGGTTGGTAGAAGATTTTGATGGGGAATTTTCTCGTTGTTCAGTATTTGCTTGTTGCTGAAACGAATCAGCGCCAACCGTGACATTCCCCAATTCAATTCCATTCTCTGCCATCATTTCTCTTAATTTTGGTAAAGCCGCTTCAATTGCTTCACGCACTGCTAAATGAGAGGATACAAACTGGGCGGTAGCAGCCTGTGTTCCTTGGTCATTTGTAACGCTTAGCATGATTTCAACAGGCCCCAAATGGGCCGGATTTAAACGAATTTCAGCCACTTGGTTTTGTTGTGTTGTAAGCCACACTATTTTTTGGGTAAATTCACCATCCCATTTTGGTTGTCCAACTGGGATGTCAAGACTTATTGTGTGTGTGCTGTTTGTCGCTGCAGTAGGGGAAGTTAAAGTGGACGCAATAGAGGTGACACTATTGAGTCCTGGTTGCCTGTTTGAATCTGGTAGCGAAGCGATTGTTGGTTCGTCTGTACTAGAAAGAATGTTAGTGCCTGTTTCACTAGAGAATGGTAAGTTTTTGCCGGAATCAGAAAAATCTGCCGGTTCCAAGAGTAGCCTGGTATTGTTACCAGAAGTGTTTTGTATCTGTTTTCCTTGATTAGAAAGAGTGGAATGATTTGTTTTGTCAGAGAAGAGTAATTTTTTGCCGGAAGTTGCAGAATTTTCCGTATGTGGGCGTTGCCTGGTAATGCTGCCGAGTGTCGCAGCGTTGTTTGGTATGACACTGTTATTCAGTAAAGCGCTGCTATTCAATGATGCATTACTGTTGAGAGAGCTGATATTATCAAGTGGTTGACTTTGTATTGTTTTCTCAGATGAAGGCTCAGGTATCGGAGAAGATTCTTTATTATCATGGTTTTTTGATGGTTCGATGCGATCATCGGTTCCGTGTGTGTTGGTTTTCTCAGATACTTCTCGTGCCAATACATTGCTGAACTGTACATCAGTAGCTTCATCTGCTCTGTTATTGAGTGTATCTGGTTTAGTTGCTGCTGTCGGGGTGTCAGATAAAGGTCTTATCTGTGTAGGAAGTGCTAAATTTAACATGAGTGTTTTTGTACCACATATTCGTTAAGAGATTAATAATAGACAAGCAATATTTATGCCAATAACTTAGTTTTTAAAGGTGTGACTCAGGTTTGCTGTTTTTTGGGTGCAAACTGATTGTGGCTGGGTGCGTTGGATGCATATTCATCTTGTTCCATTTGATCATGTTTTGTTTGCTGTTGTAATTCAATTTTTTGTTGGCGTTGCGATAATGTGTCGTATGACTTGAGCTTGCGTTGATAAGATCTAAATTCACTTCCGCCTGCTTCCTTTCTCTGTTGTGCGTTGGTGACTGCTTGGCGCTGTTCAGTGATGGCCGCATCCAGTTTATTCATAAAGGCAAGAAAATTTAACCATTCAATTTGGTTCATACCTTGTATAGCAGAATCTTGAAAATGGGATTGATAATTTTGCCGATACTGTAAAAGTAAATGCAATTTTTTTTCTGCCTCTTGTTGCTGGAAATTTAATTGTCCTAGTTTTTTTGCAGATGTGTCATTTTGTTTTTGAGCATATTCGAGAAGTATTTTCAGGGATGAAGTTGTAGGCATGTAATATCCGTTTCATATTATTGTATTTGCTTGCTATGGAACAATGTCATGAGTTTTTGTAGACTATCGTTGTAGCACTCCTGCTGAAACATGTTTTGTTGCAGAAAAGATTCAAGCGCGGGGTAAAGTTTAATCGCTTGATCCAATTCTGGATCAGTGCCTGCGACATAAGCACCCACGCTGATAAGGTCATAGCTGCGCTGATAACGAGAATATAAGCTTTTAAATTGCCGTGCTAATTCGATTTGTTCTTGAGAAACCAGACTGGTCATGACACGACTAATCGATGCCTCAATATCAATTGCAGGATAATGTCCTGATTCAGCAATTCTGCGTGACAGCACAATATGTCCATCAAGGATCGCGCGGGCACTGTCAGCAATGGGATCATTATGATCATCACCCTCGGTCAGTACCGTGTAGAAGGCTGTAATCGAACCATTATTCGTATTGCCATTCCCAGCACGTTCAACCAGTTGAGGTAATTTGGCAAATACGGATGGTGGGTAGCCCTTAGTAGCGGGAGGCTCTCCAATCGCTAGCGCAATCTCTCGCTGCGCCATTGCAAAACGAGTGAGTGAGTCCATAATGAGTAATACATGGTTACCTTCGTCACGGAAATACTCAGCAATAGCTGTTGCGTATGCTGCGCCTTGAAGTCTGAGCAGTGGTGAAGTGTCGGCGGGTGCTGCAACAACAACAGAGCGGGAGAGTCCTTCGATTCCCAGAATATTTTCTATAAACTCTTTAACCTCACGTCCTCTTTCACCGATCAAAGCTACCACAATGATATCTGCGCTGGTATAGCGTGCCATCATTCCAAGTAACACACTTTTGCCGACACCACTGCCAGCAAACAAGCCCATACGTTGACCTCTGCCAACAGTTAGTAGTGTATTGATGGCGCGCACACCCACATCAAGCGGCTCACTAACCGGTATGCGCTCAAGTGGATTATAAGGGCGACTGTATAATGGGACACTGTGATCAAGGTTTAATGGACCCAGCCGATCAAGGGGTTCCCCCGCGCCATTTAGTACTCGCCCCAGTAGTTCATGACCGACAATGACATGTTTTGTACGATCTGCAGCCCGCCTGCGAGGATGCTGAATACTACCAACTTTGGGTAATTCTCCAACAAGTTCTGTAGGGACTACTTTGGCACCTGGTACCAATCCATAAACATCATTAGATGACATTAGAAATAGGCGGTCACCTGAAAAACCAACAACTTCAGCTCCAACTCTATTTCCATCGGAAAGAAAAATGGTACAACTACTGCCTACAGCAAGTTTGAGGCCTACAGCTTCCATCACCAGTCCCGCCACACGCGTGAGTGTTCCACTTAATAGTATTGGATTGGCAGTGTTAACAAGTTGACTGCAGTTTTGTAAGAAACTGCACCAATGGCTGTTGTGTGTCATTTTTGTCCTTTTACTCTAGCCAATTATCTTCTTGACCAATCGTCGCGAGTACTCTTTGCCAGCGTGTTTCGATACTTGCGTCCACTTCACAAGTGCTGGTTATTAATCGACACCCTCCTTTGGTAACTTGCTCATCCTCATGAATTTCCCAATGAGCCTGTGACAATTGATCACCCAAGTGGTTGCGTACCAATGTCGCTTCGTCAGGATGTAGCACAAGAATTGGCTGCTGCAAGGAATTGGGTAATTGACGAATGGCTTCTTGAACGATGGGGATAATTAACTCTGGATGGATTCGCAGTGCTTGAGCAATCATTCTTTTTGTCAGGTTGAGTGTCAATGCTAATAAATCTTGTGCTACTTGTTGATCTATTGTTTGTAGATCCTGATCAAATTTAGATAATAATGTTTGAAGGCGCGCTATCTCGGCCTTTACCTCTGTTTCAGCATCTTTTCTACCTGCTGCGAAACCTTCCTGATAGCCTGCAGTATGGCCTGCTTCTTTTGCTTCCTGAAAAATTTCTACAGACTGCTCTTCAGGGGATAGTTGCACCACGTTATGTTGATTGGGTTCGGGTTTTTCCTGCTTATTGGAAGAATTGGTCTGACCGGGTGTATCAAAAGAATCCAATTCCCATCTTTGATAAGCGGAAAGTTTCTCTTTCGGAATAAAATTAGTTGTTTCCATACCATAACCCCAGTTCGGGTGTGAAAAATTACACGGTTTAGTTCAAATGTTTGCTAGATAGAATGACATTTAGTCGACAATGGGGTTGGGAGGGCGCTATAAAAATTTACGTATTTACTATCAAATGAAGTCATCATCACTACCACCAAGTACAATTTGACCGCCATCAGCAAGTTGACGGAGTACTTTTAGAATTTCCTTTTGTTCTGCTTCAACTTCTGATACACGAACAGGCCCTTTGCTTTCCAGATCTTCCCTCAATGCATCAGCGGCGCGTTGCGACATATTCTTGAAAATTTTGTCGCATAATGCTTTTTGAGCACCTTTGAGTGCAATGATTAATGATTCAGATTGGACTTCTCTTAATATGAGTTGGATGCCTTGATCATCGATATCAATCAGATTATCAAACACAAACATTTCATCCATTATTTGTTGCGCGAATTCTTCATCATATTGTTTAAAACTTTCAATTGCGCTGCTTTCCTGGAGGGCAGGCATGAAATTAAGGATTTCCGCGGTTGCACGGATACCTCCCATTGGGGCTTTACGGATACTGCTAGTACCCGATAATAATTTGGTTAGAACTTCATTCAGTTCACGGAGTGCAGCAGGCTGGATACTGTCAATCGTTGCGATACGTAGCAATGTGTCATTCCGCAATCGTTCAGTAAATAAACCTAATACTTCACCTGCTTGCTCACGTTCGAGATGAACCAGAATTGTGGCAATGATTTGTGGATGCTCATTCTTGATTAATTCTACTATTGATTGTGCATCCATCCATTTCAAGCCTTCGATACCACTCGTATCTCCGCCATGCAGGATACGCTCAATCAGGCTGGCAGCTTTTTCATCACCCAGTGCACTAGTAAGTACTGTACGGATATATTCAGATGAATCTTGGCCTAATGCGGTTCTTTCGTTTGCTTCAGCACCGAATTCTTTTAGTACTTCTTCGATTTCATGACGGCTAACATTGTTAAGATCGGACATTGCTTTGCCCAGACTTTGTACTTCTTTTGGGGTTAAATACTTAAAAACAGATGCGGCTTCCGTTTCTCCCAAGGACATCATTAAAATTGCACTTCGTTTGATTCCTTCCTCATTCATTGGTGCCTACCCACTCTTTTACGACATTAGCAACAATGGCGGGCTCTTCAACTGCTAATTTTTTAGCCATTTGGAGATTCTCATGATAGCTGGGTATTTTAATTGGTACGGTTTTGGTCTTTTCATCACCAGAATTATCGTTAGGATCATTGCCAGGTAGTGTGGCTACGAGAGCTTGTGGTTGAGTCAAGTTTTTCAGGAATGGACGAAATATTTTTAACAAGAAGAACAGGACAATTGCTGCAATCAACAATTGCTTGCCAATTTCCTTCGCCAATAAAATCGTATCTGGGTCTTTCCATAACGGAACCTCAGCAATGCTCTCAACCTCATCAATATTAAAGAGATTGTTAGTTACCGTCAGTGTGTCACCACGACTTTCGTTGTAACCCATTGCTTCCCTTACAAGGTTATTGATTTTAGAAATATCTTCGGCATCAAGTGGTTCATAGGTAACGGTTCCTGCTTCGTCGACTTTTTTGCGGTAATTTACTACTACAGCTGCCGATAATCTTTTGATGTTCCCTGTGGATTGATGGATATGCTGGATCGTTTTGTCTACTTCATAATTTGTAGTGGACTCCATACGCTGATCTTTAGGTGTAGGTGCAGGACTAGGTGTTGCGCCCTCTTCAGCATCAATTTCAATGGGGGCCTGAGCGGGCTCAGGAGGGCGATTAGTTAATGCGCCAGGTATTCCACCATCAAAATTTGAACCAGTAGAAACAGATTCTACAGTTTGTTGGCTACGAATTGAGGCTGCTTCAGATTCTTTATTGTTGGGTTTGTAGAGTTCTTCGGCACGTTCGACACGTGAGAAGTCTATATCAGCAGTAACCTGTGCACGCACATTGGACGAACCAGTAATCGGTGTCAGGATTGCTTCAATACGTTTAATATAGTTTTCCTCAAGTTCTTTTATATATTCAAGTTGCTTGGCGTCAAACCCAGCGTCTGGTTTGTCCTCGTCTTGAGCACTCAGTAAATTGCCATTTTGGTCAACGACGGTAACATTTTCTATGGGAAGATTAGGTATGCTACTGGATACCAGGTTTACAATTGCGTTAACCTGCTCCGTACTCAGTATTCTACCTGGGTGTAAATTGAGTAAGACGGAGACAGTAGGTTGTTGTCTTTCTCTTGTAAATACAGAGGGTCTGGAAAGGGCTATGTGAACGCGAGCACTTTGTACGGAAGAAAGTGATTGGACAGAGCGAGCTAACTCACCTTCTACTGCACGTTGGTAATTGACTTGCTCCAGAAACTGGCTGGAGCCAAATTTCTGGTTTTCCATCAACTCAAAGCCAACTAGCCCGCCCTTTGGGACGCCTTGGCCAGCAAGTTTTAGGCGTACTTCATGTACTTGGTTACTGGGAACCAGAATTGCTCCACCCCCTTCATTAAATTTATAGGGTACGTTCATTTGTTGCAAGGCGCTAATAATGGCACCCCCATCCTGATCGGAAACATTAGAATACAGCACGCGAAAATCAGGTGTCTGGCTCCACATCCATGCCCCTGACAGCAACGCAATGACCGCAGCCGCAGCAACAATTAATCCCAGTTTCTTTTGATTAGGTAGATTAGACAGATTGGATAGTTTACTAATCTGGTCAGATTGAATGGGTGTATTTGTTGGTGTTGCATTGGGTACAGTTGCCACGAAGTTTTCTCCCACTTAGATTCCGGATTGTGATTCTGATTGTATAAGAGCGTTCATGGGGTTTAAGTGTCTAAGCAATTAATTTATCGTTCAATAAATAATGCTATAGCAGTGATGATTATATTTTTTACTTTATTCCACGCTGAACAAAATTTTACGGATGTGTGAATTATCAAGAAATTTGTAAATTTTGAATCTTCAAATAGAGTGAATTTGCCTGTCTTATTCTGACCATGAGTAGGCCTAGTGATAGTGCTATGCTGCATGCAATACTTAATAATTGTTTCAGCTAAAGCCTTTGCAAACAAACAAAGCCATAGAGATCAAGTCATTGCCTGCTGATCATGAACAACTTCAGCAAGCATTTGCTGCTTTTAGTGAAGCATCTGAACAACTCTCAGGTGTATACGAGGCATTGCAACTTCAGGTTGCGCAATTAACCAGAGAGTTGGCACTTGCAAATGGTGAGTTACATAGACAACTTGCTGCAAAGGAAGACTTGTCCCAGAAACTGAGTTTATTGTTGAATGCGCTGCCGGGTGGGGTGGTGGCACTTGATGCAAATGAGCATATAGAGCAAGTTAACCCAGCAGCTATTGCAATAGTGGGGGAGCCTTTATTGGGACTGTCATGGCATATTGTTACAGATGAGCGCTTATTACTTACAACAATTGCCAATGAGTGGAATTTGAAACAAGAACATGTGGCATGTCAACGGCGCATTCGTATTGAAAGTAGCCCTTCTGACTCAACGGGAAGACGTATTTTACTTATTCATGACATTACTGAAGCGCATGCTATGCAAGAACAGATTAGACGTAACCAACGTCTTACATCTATGGGAGAAATGGCAGCAAATCTTGCGCATCAATTACGCACACCGCTTTCAACCGCTCTGTTGTATGCCACACACTTAGGAAATCATGGGTTAGTCCCCCATGAACGTCAGCAGTTTGCGACTAAAACAATCGAGCGTCTGCATCATCTGGAGCATCTGACTCATGATATGTTACGTTTTGTTAAAGGCGAAACCGCACAGTTGGAATCAGTCGTGGTGACCACTTTATTAGGAGAACTACAGCAAGTAATTGAACCTCAAATGTCTCGTCATCAGCTAGAGTTTGTCGTGCTTGATGGTAGCCAAGGGGCGAGCCTGATGCTTGATCATAAAGCATTGTTCGGTGCATTGATTAATCTACTTGAAAATGCAATGCAGATTTCAAGTTCGGGTGATCGGGTTACGCTAACCTGTGAGCTGATTCAAGATGCGGTTATATTGACGGTTAAAGATGATGGGCCAGGTATTGAGCTGGCATTGCAAGAGCGATTATTCGAACCATTTTTTACCACGCGCAATGAAGGTACTGGACTAGGTTTGGCTATTGTTCGTGGGGTTATTCAAGCAATGGGCGGTAGCGTACAAGTCAATTCGATTCCCAGTATCGGGAGTGAATTCATAATACGACTGCCACGAAATAAAGGAGATGCATAATATGGATTCACTGCCAATTTTGATCGTAGAAGACGATCATGATTTATTAGAGGCAATATGTGCCACCATGAGACTGGCAGGATACACGCCCTATGCCGCCGCAGACGGTGAGACTGCTTTGGCATTATTGAAGGTGCATCAATTAGGCATGGTATTGAGTGACGTACAAATGAAACCGATGGATGGGCTTCATTTATTACAGAAGATCAAAGCTTCCCATCCAGAGCTGCCAGTGTTGTTGATGACGGCTTATGGGGAGATAGATAAGGCTGTGAGAGCGATGCGTAACGGAGCATGTGATTATTTGTTAAAACCATTTGATCCGGATAGTTTATTGGTACATGTTAAGCGGTATCTATTATCAAGACCAAAATGCGATGGGGGCATGATTGCTAAGGATCCGAATACATTGGCTTTACTTTCCATCGCTAAGCGTGTTGCCAAATCTTCCGCAACAGTTATGTTGACGGGTGAGAGTGGCAGTGGCAAAGAAGTTTTGGCACGTTATATACATGAACATTCATTGCGATCTTCTGAACCATTTGTTGCAATTAACTGTGCCGCTATTCCAGAGACTTTACTCGAGGCAACTTTGTTTGGTTACGAGAAAGGTGCTTTTACGGGTGCCACCCAGGCTCAACCCGGAAAATTTGAACAGGCAGAGGGGGGTACCTTACTGCTGGATGAGATTTCAGAAATGCCACTGGATTTGCAGGCAAAATTATTGCGTGTATTACAGGAAAGGGAGGTCGAGCGGGTAGGGGGGCGTAAAATGATCAAACTTGATATTCGGCTCTTAGCTACTTCCAATTGCGATATACAGGCAATGGTGAAAAATGGTAAATTTCGTGAAGATTTGTACTACCGATTAAATGTGTTTCCAGTTGAGATTCCGCCACTCCGAGATCGGCCATTGGATATCGATCCTTTGGCCAAATATATGCTTGATCGTATTGCGGTTGAATCAATGCAACATCCTTGTGAGTTGACAAAAGCATCCGTTATTAAACTGACACGTTATAACTGGCCAGGTAATGTAAGAGAACTGGAGAATGTGATGCAACGTGCCGTAATATTGGCAACAGGTACTATTGAAACGGAACATATCATTCTACCCGAAACAGAACCTTGCCCGGTAACAGGAGAGAATGATGTGGTGCCAGTACCTCGGGATATGAAAACATTAGAACGAAACCATATTTTAGATACATTGGCAGCCGTTAATGGTTCCCGAAAATTAGCCGTTGAAAGACTGGGGATTTCGGAACGTACACTACGTTATAAACTGCAACAATATCGACTGGCTAGTTGTTAAGATATCATCTGTTTTTTACTTAGGTTTTAGAATTTCTAAAGATGCACTTAATGACCAGTTTTAAAGGAGAAACGCATGGATAAGCTGGGGATTGATAATGTTTTGGAGCAATTGCGCGCAGCATCGGCACTTGCTTCTGGCTCAAAAATTCCATCAAAGATCCCGTCAATAGCTGAAAATGAAGTAGCCAGTGTCGACTTTGGTGAGAAACTAAGAGCTGCAGTTGATCAGGTGAATGATACTCAGCAAACAGCAGTTAATTTAAGTAAGGGGTTTGTGAGCGGTGAATCTGATAAGAACCTGCATGAAGTTATGATATCACTGCAAAAAGCAAACGTATCATTCCAATCCATGGTACAAGTACGCAATAAACTGGTGACAGCCTATCAGGAAATCATGAATATGCAGGTATAAAGAATTCTTCGTTTTTATTTTTTTAAGGCAAAGTAATAATACAAAAATGGTTAAAAATAAAATACTTCATTTTTATTAGTCTATTTTTTGCATGCGTTCTTGCTTGACGATGTAACGCTGAATCATTGCTTGCATTTTTACCGGTAATGTAAGGAATGCGCAGCCAGCACGTTTACAAGCAAGACCGTTGCGTAGTGTCACTTCATAAGTATTTTTTACTTGAATCGTGGTATCGATCGTGCCAATTTCTGGTAGTTCAATTTGACAATGTTTATAGATGGTTCCTGGATCGAAGCTGATTATGGGGTGATGGTCAATAACACCTATCCCACCGCAGCTGATGTCCAGTAATGTTACTTCAGCTGTACGGGTTTCATTTTCTTCAGGGAGAGGGATAATACATTTTAACGGCTTGACCGTAGGTGTGGAAATACGAAAGTAGTTTCTTCTTTGCATACGCACCAGAGATTCGGGTATGTTTACTGCAAAAGCGTCGAGACCATCAAATTGTATTTTTCTAATTGTATTGCAGGTGAATTCAACCTTTATCCTTTCTTGCGATGTAACAAAGGTTAATTTTGGGGCAAGTAATGCGATTTGGTTGAGTTTTTCTTCGATACCGTAATCAATCACCATCTCGTTTTTATCTACATCAATGGCCAGAATTGATGTTAGGATAAAATTGTTACCATCTCCGTAGTAAAGGGTAATGAGCGTATTCTTTTTCATAATCCCACGAAGAATAAAAATGACTTCAATTTCCGTACGAATACGAAAATTCTCATCCTTTTCTTTTTGAGATAACTCAATAGGACTCGTCGCTTCTGCCACTACAACTTCTTGATTAGACTTAGACATTATTTGTGAGCCTCCAGTTCGTGTGATGTGTTAATTGTATCGGTGCTGCCAGTAGAGATAACTTCACTTTTTTCTCTTTCCAGGCGATAGAGCCATGCTAATAGCTCAGCCACGGCGACATAGAGTTGCGGTGGGATGCGATCATCAAGATTCACCTGCATGAGCAATGCGACTAATTCTCTAGATTCGTGAACATATATTCCTGATTCTTGAGCGTGTTTAATAATCTCTTGGGCAATAATCCCTCGGCCTTTTGCAACGACTTTAGGTGCTACTTGACCATCGCGATAAGCGAGTGCCACGGCTGTCTGGTATGTTTCATTCTTTGACATCGTGTTGAACCTCTACTGCTTGAACATTTAAACCAGCTGATGTCATGCCCGTTGTAAGTGGAGATTGATGTTTTTTTAATAAACTAGCTGTTTCAGTTTCTGTTGTATTAAGTTTGATACTTAGCCCGTGTGGACTAAGTATCATGTTTGCTGTTATATCCCCTAGCTGAGGTAATGTGAGTTTTAGTTGTGTGCGCCACTGAGATGTTTCATTGGTTTCCTGTTCATTACTGGGCGGGTGTTCGGTGATATCCCACTGCATAGGCTGCCCTTGCCAGATTTCTCCGCGCCATGTTATTTGCCCAGTTTCCAATGTAGAAAGTTGTTGTTGCACCAAAGATACACTCTGGGCATGAACAGGCATTTCTAAATTTGAAATAGTGGGCTTGGTAATTGCTGTAGCCACTAATTTACCCTGAGGTTCTTGTTGTAATTGCACCAGTTTATTTTTTCCAGCAACCCATTGTGCTTGATGAGACTCATAGAATAGCCCACTTTGGAATATTGCTTTTTGCAATAAACCGGGTAATTCCAGGCTATTTAATGGTGGAGCAGGTAGTATGGGCGTCGTACTCGTCAGTGGTTGTGATGTTGTTGGTTTTTGGGCGTCTTGTGCCAACACACCCAAAAACCGTCCAGTGGCACTAATTGACGCGTTATTGTTGCCTGCTTTTAATGACCCATCATTGTGTAATAAAAACTTCAGTCGTGGATCTTTTGAAATGAACACGAGTTCCATCTGGTCACCCGGAGATATATTTCCAGGAAGACGCATTTGCAGCAATTGGTCTGATATTAAAACTCTGGCATTTCCATTGGGTAGCCGTGCTTCAACGAGTGCTAGATATTTTTGTCCGGGTACAAAATCCAGTAAAGAATTTCGTAAGTTGGGAGTTGCGGTGATAGGTGCTACGGGTGCAACGGATCCGGTTGGGGATAGTTGTGAAATTAAATCAGTTTTGATTACGGTTGGAATCACGATCATTCATCTTTGTGTTGTTTATATTAATCCAGCACTCCAATCCTAACTTGTTGGAGTGCTGGGTATAAAACATAAGTTTGCATCCTAATTTTCACCTTGTCGATCATTCGTGTTGGTTAGATTGATAGGCGCGTTGCAAGTTACGTTCACGTTTTGTGCTTCCAAGTATATTTTGTAGCTTCATCATCCATGGTTCGGTAATCATTCTGATTTGAGCATCATCAGCCAATACTCGATGAATAATCTTAATTTTTCTTTGCTGTAAATCATCACTCAATATGGGTTTGGGATTTTGTTTGTCAAGCTGCTCGGTGAGTTTTCTACACGTTTGTTCTAGTGCCACCAGGTTTTCCCATTCGTGGTTTTGTGCGGCAATTAACATTTTGTTTGTGATCGTTAGAATTTCTTCATAGGTGGTAATTATTTGCTTGCTATTCATTATGCTTGATGCCTTTTTCTTATTAGATGGTTTGTTTTAGATTGCACTTGTTTTTACTGCCTGAATGGCTTCATTTGAATCACCAATGGCTTTCCAAGCACTATATAACTCAGATAATAATCCATTTACCTCATTAATTATTTCAGGGTCATTGTTAAGATTTGCAATCAATAATCGATTAGTCATGTAATCGTAAAGAGCTTGGAGCTGGAATGCCATGTCACCACCAACATTAGTATCCAGGCTAGCTTTGAGGCCATTGTCAATGATCATGATTGCTTTTGAAAGCATTTCACCTTTACCAGCAATTTCATCTTTCTGTATATGCATTTTTGCTTTTGACAGTGCTAGCTGTGCACCTTCAAATAGCATTAGAATGAGCTTATGGGGGTTTGCAGACTCAACGCCTAATTCGACATTAGTTCTTTGGTAGGCGGATATAGGATTTTTCATGGCTGCAAACATATTATTTCCTTATTTATTGAATCATTACAGAAGTCTGAGTACATCAAAATCAGAATCGTTGCGTTATTAGTTATGAATTACCTATTGTGGGCAAATTGGCCAACTGTTGTTGTAAGAAATTACTGGTTTGGGTCATGCTGGAAATTAATGTATCCAGTGCAGAAAACTGTGCACGAATACGTCTTTCTACACCTTCAAGACGCCGATTGAGTGTGTCTCTCTGTGCGCTGATATCTTTAATTGAAGAATTAATCCCATCGAGGCGATTGTCAATCAGACCATCGTCATTCAGTATATTTTCGATCAGCTGGTCAAGCTTAACGCCAAAGCCACTTGCAAAGTCTATACTGCCTCGGGAGCCAGTTGCACCACCAGTTATCTGCAATACAAGGCCACTACTCTCTCCTGTGCCGGTGAGTGTCTGACCTGAGCCTGTGGCAGCAACGCCACCGATGGTGCCGGCTACATCAACGCCCGCTGTCTCAGTCGTTGTGCCGAATAAACTTGCTTTACCATTCCCGCCTGTGATTGATACCGTTGAATCTGAGCCATAAGGATCAGAAGTGATACTGAGTATTCCACCCGACTGGGTAACGGTGGCACTAATGTTTGCCGCAGAAAAGGTTGGGTCATCATTGATTTTTGATTGTATTTCTGCAACGAGTGAGTCTGTATTATAAACGCCTGCAGCAAGTGTTAAGCTAGCACTAGTGCCGTCAATGACTAGATCGATTGTATTATTAAGAGAAGTGATACTCAGTGTTGCCGCGGTGTTGCCTTCTGCCTTGCCCTGTGTGGCGAGCTGGGTGATATTCAATGAATATGAACCAGCTTGTAATTCTGGCGCAACACTAACTACTGAAACAAAATTGTCGCTTGATTTACCCGCACCTCTTGCAAACAACGTGGAGACATTTTTGCTCGGGTCATTCAGAATAGCAGTTAATTTACTTGAATCAAGTTCAAGTGTTCCATCTTTTTGAAAAGTAACCCCAATTTCTGATAGTGTGGTTAGCCCGCCACCGTTTGTAGATAACGGTTTGTTAAATATGCCGCGTAGTTGTGACTGGACCGTCCGTACGGTGGCATCTCCAGTTAGTACAGATGCTCGATTGCTGGCAGTATCGAATTTCGATAAATTGTCAATCGTTTTATTAAGATTGTTATAACCGGCAACTAATGATTCTACTGCCTTCTGAACACGATCAGTGTCACGTGCGGTGGTTAGTGTATTTGTGCTGCCAACATTTGCTTTCAGCAAATCTAATGTTACGCCTTCAATTGCGTCGTCAATCGTATTGGATGCTTTACTGATAATAATGCCATCTATCACCAATGTGGCATTATTGGCTGCAACAGTTTCGGTAAGATTGGTCACGCCGCCAGTAGATGCATCAAATGTCAAGCGCGATAATCCAGTGTTATCTGTATTATTTAAATCGTCATCGGTAACTGTGATTTTCAATGCATTGCTTAAGCCTGTATCTGTTGAGGCAATTACTAATCGGTCACCGCTGCCATCGTTGATAATACTGGCAGAAATACCAACTGCTGCATCGTTGATTGCATCTCGTACGCCGGCAAGTGAAGATTGATCAGGCGCTATGGTAATAGATTGTGACGTCTTGTCCGGGTTGAGTGAGAACGTGCCGTCGCCATTATAGGTGCCAAAATCGATGGTTAATGAACCGCTACCGACTGTTGCACTGGACGATATAAAATTTTCTGATTTAAGCTTTTGTGCTTGCGCCAGAGATTGTACTTCTACAGAATAATTACCGGCTACTGCAGCAGAGGATGCACTGGCGGTTGCGATCGAATCATCGGAAAATTTTGCCGTTATGGCAGAAAATGTTGCCGGGTCAATTAGTGAGGAGATGCTGTTCTGAAAAGAAGATAAAGCTCCCTTTAGGCTGCCAAAAGCTGTGAGCTGTGTTTGTTTTTTAGCTTCTTTTCCATCAAGCACTATCAGTGGACGTTGCTCAATCGCCATAAGCTGGCTAACGATATTGTTAACGTCTAGACCCGAGCCGATTCCTGGTGACGAAAGCATTTTTATGTCCTATCAGTTAATTAAAAAGTTATGCCTTGCCATCAAACAGCAGGCCTTGAACTTTATCCAATGTACGTGCTATGGATATGGCTTCTTCTGTTGGAAACTGACGAATAACTTCCTGTGTATTTGTATCCATCACCTTGACAACAGTGATACCTGTGTCCTTATCAATACTGAACAGCAAGTTCTGTGCCAGTTTGTCAGTGAATTGTTGAATTTTATTGACAGCTTGTTCAATCTGACCTTCTAGTATTGTGATCGAATTATGTTTAGACTGATCGGTTGGCACAACTGTTACATGCGGTGCCTGTGAATTTGTGGGTGTTGACGTTGATAAAGGCTTTGGTAAGCTATTATTTGGTGTAGTCAATTGATCGATTACCATATATTATATCTCTCCTTGAAATGCGAAACGACTTGCTTAGTCGCCTCGCATATCATCATTTCACATTACTTACCATTTTCTTAACGTAATAATGAAAGCACATTATTAGGTAGTGAATTGGCTTGTGACAAAATCGCCACACCTGCTTGTTGCAGAATCTGTCCTCGCGTCAGATTGGCTGTTTCTGCAGCAAAATCGGTATCCTGAATCCGACTACGTGATGCAGAGAGATTTTCTGAAGTGGTTTGTAGATTCGAAATAGTCGAAGTGAATCGGTTTTGTACCGCACCCAAGTCACCTCGTGAGCTGCTGACTTGATTTAGTGCTGAATCGATTGCGGCAATCGCAGCTTGCGAACCTGTAGCAGAAGCAATATCCAGTGCGGCTACCGATAGGAACGAACTATTCGTGGCAGTAAATACATCAGCATTTGAGTTGGCTATGGAGAGTGCGCCTTTGGAACTGGCTAGTGAAATAGAGCCTGTGACAATGGCCGAATCAGTACTACCTTCTGTTACAGTTGATCCACCAACGGCTACGGTCGCACCAACAGCCCCTGTGTTTGCATAGGTGTCAATTGCGATATTACGACCATCCGTCGTACTCAGTGTAATGCCTGCCTTGCTGCTGGTGTTGGTGAATGATGCGGTAACACCTGTCGTGCCCTGTACACCATTGATTGACGAAACCAGGCTACTGAGGTCATTCTGGTCAGCGACTACTGCTGAGACGGCTTGACCATTTAAATTGAAAGTAATGGTGCCTGCTGCGCTCACACTGGCTAGTGTTGTGCTATTAGAGGCGGTAGCCGTTACCCCAATGCCTATGCCAGCACTGTTGAGTGCTGTAGCAATCGCATCGGCGCCTGAATCAAGTGCATAAGAAATGGCACTGGTGGTGCCGGCACTAGTGGTAAGCGTCAGATCGGTTTCTGCAGTAACGCCATTACCATTTGTTGCTTGGTTTGCAGCAGTGGCTACCACAACACTGCCTGCAGCAGGTGCTACAGCGGTACCGTTGGTTACCAATGTATGGCTGCCCAAAGCTGAGGCTCTTGCGTCGTTAATAGATGAAACGTCGATGGTTTGGTTTGCATTGGCGCCAACTTGAAAACTTTGGCTGGTAAAAGAGCCATCTAGCAGGTTTAAGCCATTAAATTGAGTCTGGCTGGCAATCCGGGTGATTTCTGAGGTTAATTGAGCGGCTTCTGCTTGTAGTGACGCGCGGTCACTAGCGCTGTTTGATGCATTAGATGATTGTACTGCTAGTTCACGGATACGCTGTAAGCTATCACTAATTCCGCTGAGTGCACCTTCAGCTGTTTGCGCGAGTGAAATGCCATCGTTAGCGTTGCGTGCAGCCTGGTTTAATCCGCGAATTTGTGCTGTGAATCGTTCAGAAATAGCCAAGCCTGCAGCATCATCTTTAGCACTGTTGATCCGCAATCCAGAGGACAAACGTTCCAAAGATGTATTCAGTGCGTTTTGGGATTGATTGAGATTTCGTTGTGCTGTTAACGAAGCAATATTTGAATTAATAACTTGAGGCATTAGGATTCTCCTTAATTTAAAACATAATTTTTGGCATGATTGCCATCGACGTTGGTTTGCCCTGCAATCCAAGAGGGTTGTGAACCATCGTTGAGTGCTGTAACGGATGTCTTTTTAGAAAGTTTAATCTTTATACTTTATACTGGATAACATAATAATATGATTTATATGTATTTATTGGCTTGCAAAATATTTCTTTCTACCTGGATATTATTGTAAAATACGATAACTATTCAGTAAGTTAATCCTGCTTCAACTTGCCAGGGGGACTGAGAAGGTGGAGGCAAAAATTCTGAAAGTGTTAATGGTCGATAACTTCTTAGCAGATGTAGAGCGTATTCGGCATGTGTTGATGGAAGGCGGGCTGAACCTGGATGTCATACGTGTGGCAACACTTGATGCCTTGCGTGATGCTTTGTGTACCCAGAATTGGGATGTCATATTGTCTGATTACAGCTTGCCTGGATTCTGTGCGAAGGACGTATTGCTGGAATTGGCAGCACGTAGTTTGGACGTGCCCTTTATTGTGGTGTCCAGTGATGTGGGTGAAGAAGCTGCTAAATGCCTAATGGAAATAGGCGCGCATGACTATGTGATGAAAGCTAATATGGCCAGGCTAGTTCCTACCATACGGCGTAGTTTGCGTGAGGTTGAAAATTTCCAATGTCTTGATCAGATACAGGCGGCGTTACAAAAAAGTGAAGCACGTTTTCGGGCAATCACGTCTAATTTGCCTGGTGTTGTATTTCAATTCTTATTGACTCAGAATAATACTGTTAGTTTTCCGTATGTGAGCGACGCTTCTGAGACACTGCTTGGATTATCTCCTCAAACGCTCATGCATAATCCAGAATTATTTCCTGAGTTGGTTTTATCTGAAGATAAGGAAATCTATGAAAAATTGATGTTTGCTTCATCCAGACAACTTTCGACTTGGAACTGGGAGGGACGTATTCAAGTCAAAGGTGACAGTGATGTAAAGTGGATTAGTTTACGTGCAACCCCACGCAAAACCAGTAGTGGTGAAACTTTGTGGGATGGGATTATGATTAATATCACGCGAAATAAATTGGCGGAGAGTGAGATTGCCCGTTCGCGAGAGCAGTTGGCAGAGCTTTCTTTCTATTCGCAGAAGGTAAAAGAACATGAGCGTGCGCGCATCGCTCGAGAAATCCATGATGATATCGGTGGTACATTAACCGCAATTAAGTGTGAGTTATTACCTTGTATCGATGATACGCCCCGGAAACAAGTATTTTATCAACAAAAATCAAGATCGATTGAATCTTTGGTAGATCAGGTTATTGACAGTACACGTAGAATATCCTTAGATTTGCGACCAGGGATTTTGGATTTTGGAGTGGTTGCTGCGATCCAATGGCAAGCAAAAGAATTCAGTAATCGTACGGGTATTTTTTGCCAGGTATCTTGTGACAGCGACGAAATACCTTTGGATTCAGACTTGTCTGTGGCTATTTTTCGAATTTTTCAGGAAACATTGACAAATATATCCAAGCATGCAAATGCTTCTTATATTAAAGTTAAAGTTGCCGAATTTAAAGGATTATTTGTTCTGGAAGTTGTGGATAATGGTTGTGGCATTACAAGTCTGGATATTGAAAAACAAAATTCATTTGGTATTAGAGGCATGCGTGAGCGTTGTCAGCAATTGAAGGGTTTTTTTTATGTTTCTGGAAGAAAGCTAGAGAAGGGAACTAAAGTAACCATTCGTATACCTGTTGGTGGTATAGAAAATGAGGCGTTAGAGGTGACAGATCTCAGTGATGCACTAAAAGAATTACAGCAATCTGAGTATGTGAACATAATAGAAAAAAGGTCCCACAGTGTTGAATAGCCAACCATGCCAATGATACGTGTGATGATTGCTGATGATCATGCGATTGTTCGCCAGGGTTTAAAGCAAATACTGAGCGAAACAGACGATATCAACGTTACAGGCGAGGCGGAAACTGGATTTCAAGCCATTAAGATTGTTCGCCAACATGATTTTGACGTCATGCTGCTAGATATTTCGTTGCCGGACAGAAATGGTATTGAAATCCTTAAACAGATAAAAAAAGATAAACCGAATCTTGCTGTTTTGATGCTGAGTATGCACAACGAACATGAATTTGCCATACGCGCCTTAAAAGCAGGTGCTGCGGGTTATTTGAATAAACAAAGTGCTCCCGCTCAACTTGTTGTTGCTATTCGTCAAGTTGCCACGGGAAACAAATACGTGAGCCCAGCTGTTGCACAAGAGCTTGCCAATACGGTTAATTCTGATGCGGATCAGCCACTTCATAACACTTTGTCTGATCGTGAATTTCAAACCTTATGTCTTATTGCCGCTGGAAAAACGCTTTCAGATATTTCAGTCGAGATGTTTTTAAGTCCTAAAACGGTTAGTGTCTATCGAGCACGTCTCTTGGAGAAACTTAAACTAACCAATAATTCTGAACTCATTCGCTATGCGATTAAAAACAAGCTGGTAGATTAATTATCGAATAAGTAATTTTTTTGCCGGTGTCGGTCTTAGAGAATAATGTCGTGTTACATAATCTGGTTATAATCTGGTTAGTCACCACTCTCAAATCCAGATAAAAATCTTATCTTCGGTTTATATGTATACGAGTGTTTAGTTCAAGTAAATGGAGTTCCGGTGCAGGTTGCATGCAGGGTTATGAGTACTATTTTTTGGCTATGTCACAATTAAATGTTGAATTTGATTTAAGAATTTATAAAACCCTTATTAACCATTGACTTGATAGTCTCAATAATTAAAGTACAATTAGAGAGTTAACAAAAACCAATAGTTAATTGCGACATAGCCTTCATTTAGTATACTCCTAAACCCTTCCTTTAAGAATGGAATGTAAATTCTGGGGACACGATACTTAATTTCTCTTCGACTTTGAACTTGCGATTCCCCGTGGTCTTGCCACGGGGAGCATTATAGTTTGTGTTTTTGAAGTCAGCGTAGCGCGCCGTTTTTGGTTTTTTGCGCCGTAATACCCCGCGGTCTTGCCGCGGGGATAGGTGCAGGGCGCGCGGAGCAAATTTATTAAGCTTTAAAGATCTATGGGGTATTTGTCGTTATTTCTTTTTTGTCACTACTAAGACTTTTTTGAGTGCTACTAAATGAGTAAAGATTCTAGTCCTTCTGTCATTGCCCGTGAAACATTGCGGCAATTGAGCGCTCTAAAAATCTCCCCTACACCTGATAATTACCATAAATTGTACGATAAAATTTCGGGTACTTCTTCTAATATTTTATGTGATGACGCTTGTAAAATGCTTGCTGATTTTGCGTCGAAATTTTCACTGGATCATCCTGAATTATTGGAATATTCCAATAAACTGAAACAGGCGGCCAATGACAAGCGCTGGCTCGAGTATCAAATCATATTGATGGACTGTATCGGTTTTTTAACTACGTCAGCCTATAGTTCCAAGATGTCTGATGAAACAACATCAGAACCTAACGTCGCTTGGGCAGGTACTATTGCAAAACTCATAAAGCAACTGGAACGTAACCGCAGCAAACTAACCATTGCCAAAAAACGTGAAGGTCTTGAATGGGTACTAAGTAAATTTGCTAAAGATTCAACGCAATTGCATATTAAGTTGCAAGCATTGATGAATTCCTGGACAGAAATAGAAGCGATGGCTCCTGAACAGGTTGAGATTGAAGTTGAGAAAGCAGAGGGTTTGTCACAATCGAAATCGCATGCTAATGCCACAATACAGGACCCAGTAGCGCTTAATAGTACGTCACTACAACAGACTGATATGGTTAGCCAGTTCCAGGAATTGCTGACCCAAATACTAGGCTACATTGCTACGCAACAGCTTGGTGATGCTGCTCTGTCTGAAGAAGCTAGATTATTAGCACAACAAGTAAAAGAAATTCAAGAAGATCATGGTTTAGCGCAGTTTATTTCTTGTTTTAAGCAATTCTGTGTCAAATTTGAGTCATGTGGTGAGCAGGGTATCAAGCTGCAACAGGGTTTGCTTAGATTGCTTAATTTACTGATAGACAGTACTGGTGAATTACTGGTGGATGACCAGTGGGTAACAAGCCAAATGACTAAACTGCGAGAAAGCATATCTAACCCCATGGATTTGCAGGCTGTTGCACAGGCTGAGCGTTATCTGAAAGAATTAATGCAGAAGCAAAACATCATAAGGAATAGCCTGGTTGAAGCTAAAGTAGCCCTAAAAAATATGGTGACCAGCCTGGTTGAAAATATTGAAATACTATCCGATGCTACAGGCGAATATCATGACAAAATTAATGATTATTCAGAAAAGATTTCTCAGTCTGATGATGTTGAGGTACTCCATGAATTACTTGTGGAATTAATGCAAGAAACTAAGAAAATGCAAGCAAGCGTATTAAATTCTCGCAATGATTTTCTGGAAGCGCGTGCAAAAGTAGATGCGGCGCAAAATAAGATTGACCGGCTGGAATCTGAATTGGTGGAAATGGGTGAGAAAGTACAGGAGGATCATTTGACAGGTGTTTTGAATCGACGTGGCCTGGATAATGCATTTGAATGTGAAGCATCCCGTGCTCAGCGCAAAAAAGTACCATTGTGTGTTGCAATACTTGATATTGATAACTTCAAGCTGCTAAATGATACCCATGGTCATAAAGTTGGGGATGATGCGCTGGTTTGTCTGGTTGAAGCGATTAAGCATGAGACGCGGTCTGAAGATGTTGTGGCGCGTTTTGGCGGAGAAGAATTTGTAATCCTATTACCAGAGACGGGTATAGAAGGAGCAATCTCAATCTTGACAAGAATAAAACGTAGTCTGACCAAAAGGTTCTTTCTGCATGAAAATAAGCGTCTATTAATTACGTTTAGTGCGGGTATTGCGGAGTATCGGCACGGCGAGTTACAGGAGAGTATTATCAAGCGTGCAGATGAAGCCATGTACTGCGCTAAAAATAATGGTAAAAACCAGATACTTGCATCAACTGTATAAATTTATCCTTTACTTAATTACATTATAATTCACGCATTGTAGTGTAATTAACAGTAGTTTCCCTATCTATTCGTTCAATCATTTCTTGTTCGGTCTGTTATTTTGCTCATATGGCAGACTACGCGGTTTATGGGTTCTCCTTCGCAATCCAACGAACTACATTCCCACGCCGTGTTGGTTAGCCTTTTTATGGTGTCATTTGAGGAGAGCATGCGATGCATATCATTAAAGAAAAACAGGTGCCCCCGTTGCGGTTAATCAGAGCAACAGATCATAAAAATGATCAGCGAAAACCACTAATAGGGTCGGATGAGTATTACACGCAGGTTAAAGGTTATGCACAACAGATCCGAGGTATGAGTGATGTGAGTGAAATCATTAATATGCTTGATGTTGTGTTATCTGAAACCAAAGGCTTGCAACTTAGTGATGAAGTGTGTGCAGCAAATGAACAAGTTACACTTGCAGAAGAAAAAATTGGAGCGCTCAAGAACGAGTTAGAGCAACTCAGAGAGCTAGTGCAAACCGATCAAATGACAGGCGCTTTAAATCGTCGTGGACTGAATGAGGTCTTTACACGTGAAGCAGCTCGAGCCGATCGAAACGCACAATCGTTGAGTGTTGTAATGATTGACTTGGATGATTTCAAACAAATTAATGATATCTATGGCCATCAGAGTGGCGACAGCGCATTAATGCACTTGGTTTCGATTGCCAAGGAAACACTGCGTCCCAGCGATATTATTGCGCGATATGGTGGTGAAGAATTTGTTGTTTTGTTACCAGATGCTGAGATAGAAGCAGCAGTATCTGTAATTCATCGACTGCAGAACTGTCTGGAAAAAAAATGTTTAGTATTGGCGAAAGATCAATCGCTACCGTTTACATTTAGTGCAGGTGTCGCGTCACGTTCATTTGGTGAAAACCAGAATTCATTGATAAGCCGAGCTGATAAAGCACTATATCAGGCAAAGCGAACTGGAAAGAATCGGGTGGTGTCTGTATCTGCATTATTTTAATCTCTTCCGGGTTTAATTCCTCGCCACTTGGGGTGGGCTGATTGAAAACCAGCAGATTGAAGAGCGCAGTTAATATTCCGTTGCTTGCGGCGGGGTGCTTTATTTAAGATCTTTCTGTCGGACTGTATTTCTAAAATTGCCTCCTTATTATCTCTGAAATAATCAAAAAGTCTCTATCAATTTTAATGATTATATACTCATTGCTAGACGCCGTATTCAATACTTTATCCATTCGTCTCTGTCCCTACTAGGGATAAAAATGTTTTGTCCTATCATATTTAAGGTTTTACTGTAAGCGTCTAACCCCACCATCTAAAAATTTTCAATAAGCTCCTTTATCCTC
>CAXBGL010000011.1:0-25821 GCA_963975255.1 uncultured Nitrosomonas sp.
CCCAGTGATAAAAATGCAGCATTGCGCATTTGTGCGGTAAATGACGCACCGATAAATATGCCATCCAATTGAAACGCAGCAAAAGAGAAGAAAACATAAATTCCAACAAGAAATAACATGCTATTAGCTGAAACCCTGACTGCTGCGATATCAGTGAGCAATATGACTGCCAAATCGCCAAACAACCAAATCCAGCTTCCTAATAAAATGGCTGTCGCCAGCGCCAGTAGCGTTGAACGCTTTACCGCCATGTCGAAGCGATCACGATTTTTGGCGCCCAATGCTGTTCCCACCAAAGATTCGACTACATAGGCATAGCCATCGAGAAAAAATGCCGCAAATGAAATCAGTTGTAGCAGTATATGATTGGCTGCCAACACCACATCGTCAAACCGGGCACTCTGATTGAGAAAGAAGGCAAAAGAAAAAACCAACAACAAAGTCCGAATCATAATATCAAAGTTTGCTGACAAGGTTTTCAATAAAGCTGCCCTATCCAGTATGCGTGCCATTGACCAAAAGTTATCGCCTAAACTTTGTCGTTTACGGAGCTCTCGAAAGACTAATACACCCGCAAAAATCACAGCGCCCCATTCTGCAATCACGGTTCCCAATGCGATGCCGGCCACGCCCCAGTCCAATATACCTGCGAACCAGATATCCAATACCATGTTAATGCTGTTGAGAAATAATTGTACTGCTAACAACTGTCCACTATTCCCTAGCCCGATGAGCAAACCCATCAGAACGAATGTTACCAACGTGGCTGGCGCCCCCCAAATGCGAATAGAGAAATAAGATTGAGCAATGGTTTCGACTGATTCGCTGCCATCCAATAAATAAAATGACAATAATCCAATAGGCCACTGTAACAATATAATGATAAGGCCAAATGCAACGGCCATTAATAGGGACCGACCCAAAATGGTCCTGACCTCAACTTCATCACCCGCCCCTTTCGCTTGGGCGACAAACCCAGTCGTACTCATACGAAAAAAACCGAAACCCCAATACACGAATGAGAAAATCAATGCACCGAAGGCAATCGCACCCAGGTCTTCGACTGTCCCTACGTTGCCAATTACGGCAGTATCGATCAAACCCAATAACGGGACGGAAGCGTTGGCTAGAATAATGGGCCAAGATTTTTTGATGAGAAATTTGTAAGTTATTTGTTCAGGCTTGATCATAAAATTCTTTAATATTTATCAGACTGATTATATGATATCGACATGACAAAACAATGCTTCGACAAAGCCATAGTACTCATTGATGCAGCAAATAGCGAAGACCCTAACCGAGAAACCAGTGAAGGAAAAAATTTCCCAAGAGAACTGCTTTACTCATATCGTATGTCAGACATGCTTCAACGTTATGCGCCCAATGCCGATGATGCAATGAAGCTGGCGGTTAAGGCTCAGCACATATTGCGCTGGAAATCACCACGTAGCGATTATCCGATGAATCGCAAGGGTTACCATCAATGGCGCGCTAAACTTTATAAATTTCATGCTGATACAGTTGCCGGTTTATTGGTAAACGCAGGTTATGAAAACGAATTAATCGAACGTGTCAAACGGGCCGTTGCGAAGCAATCGCTTAAGACCAATCCCGATACCCAACTTCTAGAAGATATTTCTGGGCTGGTTTTTATCGAACACTATATGCTCGACTTCGTAGATAAACACCCTGAATACGACGAGGAGAAATGGATTAATATCATACGTAGAATTTGGAATAAAATGTCTAGCGGGGCACATCAGTTCGTGCTTGCTGGACATATTAAACTACCAGAATCATTGGCTAAGCTGATCCAAAAGACAATATCTGAAGAATAATTAGATGGGTTGAATGTGGCGCCGCCTGTTTGAATAATGACGGAATGGCCAGGAGTATTACCTAATTTTGCTATAAATATTCTGCGTTTGGGGATGCCACTGTGCCATCATTGCGCAGTTGGCTCTATAATCCCTCGTTATTTGTTAGGCAAATGTGCCACGATCCTGAGCGGTCCGCCCGATCCGCCTTCAATTTTCATCGGTAATGCGAATATTGTACTACCTGTCGGCGGCAGGGCACGCATGTCGGCAACATTTTCGAATGCCGGAATGTTATGCTTCATCAACAACACATGTGTCGCGAAATTCTTAGATTGACCATAGTCAATCGAAGGCGTATCGATTCCCACTGCACTGATCCCGCGTGCAATCAAGACCTCGGCAGCGTCGACACCGAGGCCAGGAAAATGTAGCTTGAGCACTGCTTTTGGACCGCGCTCAGCTGTTCCCATATATGCCTTGCGATCTGGATAGAGTTTTGCGCGGCCTGTATTCAACAATACAATTGCACCAGCAGGAATCTGACCATGGCTCGCCTCGAATGTTTTAATATCAGCTGCGCTTACGAGGTAGTCTAGGTTTGCCGCAGCTTGACGTGAAACATCAATCACCACGCCCTGGCCGATCAGTTGACTAATAGGCACTTTGTCAGTTGTATTTGCGCCTTCTGCAAAATGGATAGGCGCATCGATATGCGTGCCGCCATGCTCGGCTGCCGCAAAGTTGTAAGCGGAATAGAACCAGCCACCCGAAGTGTGTCCGTGAAAGACCTCAGTCTTTTTGAATGTCTTTGCTGTCGGCCAATAAACAGACCGTTCATTGAACGCATGGGTCAAATCAATCCACTGCCCAGTTGAGATATCCTGCGCCAAAACTGATAACGCAAAACACGCAGTCGTGACAACAAGCAACAACCGATGAGAAAACACGAACCCTCCCAATCTTGTGTAATTAAACTGGCATTTGTATAGAAAAAACGTCTCCTTTTCCATCCAGCTAACTGTACCAGTCTCACAATAACCCGTCAATTTCTCTAAAATAATCATACTGCCTACCCGGCATTGTTGCGTATCAGCTTTCATCGGCAGTTTTCGGTTGGATGGCGTAGCGGGACAAACGTTCCTGTTCCCTGTGTTGGTTCATGGCACAAGGCACCTCGGCAGGTAGGCTAAATATCTATTGACACAGTATCTTTTGTCTGGCTGCGGATAACGATTGCCTTGTTGGATAATGTGATGTGGCTATTCGGGTAAAATTACGCTCGCGAGTCTTGCCATGGAAGCATTTCAGCAGAATTTAGCATTATGTTCCCATAATTTACTTATCTTGCTGTAAATATTTAAAACACAAGAAATTTCCATGTTGAATAATTAGGTTTAGGCGGATTCAGTGCAGCCAGTTCAATCACAGTATTCGGTCTGCCTCGGAAACCGGTTCATAAACACATGCAGGGCCTGACGGTCAATGAAGGCAAGGAGTAGCTCGAGAAGAAAATGGGCAAGTTATTCATTAAACTGTTCAACAAGGTGAATTAATAATTGAGCACCCGGTAGCCACGACCGCTAAGGCAGCGCTTGACGACCCGAACCTCAATCTTCTCGCCCTCGCGTGCGCCCTTGGCACCACCGCTAACCGCGCCGACACCGGCACCCTTGGCAGCACCACTAGCGCCTCCGGTAATCCCACCGATTAAGCCCCCTATCACAGAGCCGGAAGCTGCGCCCTTGGCAGTTTTCTTCCCACTCTTGACGCCACTAGTATACCTTTGACATTCGGCCAGATCCTGCTGGTAGGCGCTCATATTGACGCCCTTCTCGTCTATAATAATTTCATCGGTGGTAGTACATGCCGTGATAAACAACGGCACGATGATGATTGCCAACATATTTCTCATAACATACCTTTTCAATTTACTAGAAGTCTTAAAATCATACGTCAAGATCCAGCTATGGTTCTTGTATTTAGGAAGGATAACACCCTTGCTATGAAGCCCTTTGTGACAGCGCTCGTACTAAATCTAGATAGTGCACTTTATTAACCCATCTTCGTCAAATGCCTCGAGAGAAGCTTGAATGTTAGCATCTCAACATCACCATCTGGAGTGATACCGCTACTCTGGAAAATTAAATGATTCTTGCGTACACTTTGTCATGGGCGATTCCTTTCTTTTTCGTAGCTTAGATAACAGAATTATAAGAGATTGCCAGCCTCTTGCTTTTGTGCAGTATTGGTTAACAATATTACTCAAACGTATGATGGGGATTTGAAATATTACGCTTACGTGATGCAAAAAATAACGAAATAGGTTTGTTCATGCGCATGCTATTTAATCTAGTTATCGCAGCTGCTATTGTTTACCTTGTCTTGGTATTGCTGGTATATTTTGGCCAGTCTCGCCTGATTTATTTCCCAGAAACGGAACAGGATATTTCATTTACACCTACCCAAATTGGGTTAGCTTATGAGTCCGTAAAAATTTCTACAACGGATAATGAAACCTTGCATGGCTGGTTTGTACCCACTCCAGAAGCAAAGGCAACTGTACTGTTTTTCCATGGCAATGCGGGTAATATTTCGCACCGTATGGACTACTTACCAATGTTTCACCGACTTGGTTATAACCTATTTATAATTGATTATCGTGGTTATGGTCAAAGTAGTGGCTCACCTTCAGAATCGGGGACTTATCAAGACGCCCAAGCAGCGTGGCGTTATCTTGTCGAGGATAAAGGGGTCGTACCATCGCGTGTGGTAATATTTGGCGAGTCCTTGGGTGGTGCTGTAGCCTCATGGCTTGCTGCGCGAGAAAAGCCGGGTGCGTTGGTATTGGCTTCAGCGTTTACGTCTGTGCCCGACATGGCAACAAAAATTTACCCTTTTTTACCTGTACATCTAATCTCCCGTTTTGATTACAATACGCTTGAGTCTTTGCGATCCGTTGCTTGTCCGGTTTTGGTTGCACACAGCCCAGAGGATGAGATTGTGCCATTCAAGCATGGTCAGAAATTATATCAAGCGGCCCCTGAACCAAAACAATTTCTGACGTTACAAGGGGGGCACAACAATGGTTTCATTTTTATGCGCGAAACATGGATTGAAGCATTAGGCACATTTGTTACTGCTAACCTGATAGATCCTGAAGTGGCTACGGATAAAAATTGAATAGGACAGGTAGGTTCAAGCCGCTGATGTGGGGTGTATGCGTTGGTTTGTTTGGCGTAATGATCTATTTAACACCATTGGGTTTAGCCCTAGAAGAAAAATTTGGTTTATACGGGTTGTTTCATTTACGCGGTACGGTGCCTGCACCGCACGATGTCATGGTGGTTGCGATTGATCAATCGTCTGCCACGCAACTAAACCTGCCGATCAAACCCAATTTATGGCCGCATAGTATCCACGCTCGCCTGATAGAACAACTGACTGATGCGGGTGCGCGTGTTATTGCGTTTGATCTGATATTTGATACACCTGGAAAAATGCCCGAACATGACGTTCAGCTCGCCGCTGCGATGAAACAGGCACGTAATGTTGTGGTGGTTGAAAGACTGAATTTTGAGAAATCTGATCTATTTATAGATCAAGTTGATCCTGTCAACGCAGGTATGGTTAAGGAAGGATCGGCCAGACTCATGCCAATTATTGCAGATGCGGTGTTGGCCCATGCTCCTTTCCCTTTGCCTAGAGCATCTCGGGTGAACACCTATTGGACCTTCAAAGCGAGCGCTGGCGATATACCCACGCTGCCTGTTGTCGCGTTGCAGATCTTTACATTGCCAATCTACGATGATTTTGTTCGCTTGTTACGCAAGACCAGTCCAGAAAATGTGGCGCGGTTGTCCATACATCAAGATAGCCTGAATATTGATGATGCAATCTTCACGTTACGCAATATTTTTGTTAGTGCGCCACACATTGCGCGGCAAATGCTGACAGAGCTGACTCACGACACAAGCCTAGACCATAAAGAAAAACGCATGATTCAGGCGCTCATAAAGTTATATGCAGGTGATGAAATTCGTCATTTGAATTTTTTTGGTCCTCCGCGCAGTGTGCAAACTGTCCCTTATCATCAAATACTTACGGAACAAATTGCTGAGTACGACTTTAAAGATAAAGCTGTTTTTGTCGGGTTTTCAGCGGCTACACAACCCGAGCAAGATAGGATCAGAGACGACTATCACACTGTGTTTTCCAATGCTGATGGGCTTTTCATCAGTGGCGTTGAGATTGCTGCAACTGCTTTTGCCAATTTACTGGATGACAGACCCGTTAGGCCTTTGTCATGGGTAGGAAGTTTTGGTGTACTTTTTCTTCTAGGATTTTCATTCGGGTTTATTTTTTTGTTGCTGCCTAATCGGATTGCGACGGTTGCAGGTGTTGTGTTGATTATCATCTATGCAGGGATCGCAGTCTATCAATTTCAAGTAGCCAGTATCTGGTTACCTTTAGTTACACCACTTTTATTACAAATGCCACTGGCTTTATTTGGTGCAGTGTTATTGAAATATATTGCGGCCAAACGGGAACGTGCCCAGCTCAAAGATGCATTTGGGTATTTTTTGCCTGAGCGCGTCGTCAATGATATCGCTAAGAATGCAGGACCAATCATTTCTAACAACCAACTGGTTTATGGAACTTGTTTGGCAACGGATGCAGAAAAGTATACAGCGCTGGCAGAAAAGATGGATCCCCAGCAGCTGAGTCAATTGATGAACGATTATTACACCGCATTGTTTGAGCCGGTTAGACAACATCAGGGTATCGTCTCAGATGTGGTTGGTGATGCGATGCTGGCTATTTGGGCTAGCCCTACTGCGAATTCAGACTTACGCAAGCAGGCTTGCCTGGCTTGTTTGGATATTTCTGATGCAGTCGAGCGCTTTAACCAAGGCAGTAATAGACCGCCGTTACCAACCCGAATTGGCTTACATTTTGGTGAAATGTTATTGGGTCATATCGGTGCGCTTCGTCACTATGAATACCGTGCTGTAGGTAATATAGTGAATACTGCTAATCGTATTCAAGGGGCTAACAAATATCTGGGAACGCGCTTATTGCTATCAAGTGAAGTCGTTGCAGGTTTGGATGAATTTCTGACGCGTCCGCTTGGAAATTTTTTATTGGCAGGTAAATCAGACCCCGTTAACTTAGCCGAGCTTGTTACGCGTAAACAACAGGCAAGTAGCGAACAATTGTGGTTGTGTGAAACCTTTACCAGTGCGTTGCATGCTTATCAATTGCAGCAATGGTATGAGGCATGTGAAGGTTTTACGGAAATTCTCAAGGTATTGCCTACTGATGGCCCAGCGCAATTTTTCTTGGAATATTGTCAGAATTTAATACATCAATCACCTACTGATTTATGGAGTGCAACAATACATTTAGCCAGCAAATAATATGGCTATGCCGTGGTAAATACCACATGCAACAAAAAAATAGGCTATGTCGCAATTAACTATTGGTTTTTGTTAACTCTCTAATTGTACTTTAATTATTGAGACTATCAAGTCAATGGTTAATAAGGGTTTTATGAATTCTTAAATCAAATTCAACATTTAATTGTGACATAGCCAAAAAATACTCTATAAAATCTTTATCATTATTTGATATGTATCAATTTGTAGCATATCCTAATCATAGTCTAGGCTTAGGCTTCTCATTATAAAAACAAAACTGAAGCCCAAATTTGATTCTGTGGTATCTGTAACTTACTAAGAAGTAAGCGTTGTATTTGCTTCGCTTCTAAAATAAATAAAAAAAAGATCAAAAATGGGAGTTCGTCGAGTCACTGTGCGGGTGCTTCGATGTAACAGTGCATCTATCATGGTGTTTGTTGCATTAATTGTATCCACACTATTGTCTTTTATCAGTGAAGTGCATGCTGTTGCGGTGTCAGCGTGTTCGCCTGAAGTGGCACGTGTTGTTTCAGCACAAGGGGTGGTTGAGTTACGTCGTGCACGACAAACCAATTGGCAGTCAGCAGGCATGAACGCCATATTGTGTGCGGGTGACATGCTGCGCGTGCGGATGCGTAGCCGTGCAGCATTGCGTCTAAGCAATGAAAGTATGCTGCGGTTAGACCAAAAAACAACCATTACCTTTCCCGAACTGGCAGCAGACAAAGCCACCTCATTACTCGATTTAATCAACGGCGCATTGCATATTATTACGCGCACGCCCAAGCCATTTAGAGTCAGAACGCCATTTCTTAATGCCGCGGTAGATGGCACAGAGTTTTCTGTGCGGATTAACCCAGACAACACAACTATCGTGCTGTATGAAGGTCAAGTGTCTGCCAGTAATCAACAAGGCACGCTTGTTCTAGCTGGTCATGAAGCGGCCATTGCGAGTCAAAATCAGCCCCCCCGGAAAATAGCCATTGTTAAACCGACTGATTCGGTTCAATGGGCATTGTATTACCCAACTATTCTTGATTACAACGTGAATCAGCAGACGACAGCCGTTCCAGCGAAGCCAGTTGCACCCGAATTACTTACATCCATTGAGTTAGCGCAACAAGGCAAACTGAGTGAGGCCCTGTCTATATTGGATAGTGTGCCACAAAGTGCACGTTCAGCTGATTTCTTCACGCATCAGGCAGGTTTTTTATTATCTGTCGGACGGGTGCATGAAGCCAGCCTCAGCATTACGCAAGTACTTAATCTCGAACCAGACAATAGCGATGCCTATGCACTTCAGGCAATCATTGCGGTGGTGCAAAATGACAAGGTTCAAGCGCTGAGTTTTGCGAATCAGGCGGTTAATCTGGATCCAACTTCACCCGCTGCTAAGCAGGCATTGTCTTATGCGCAACAAGCGCACTTTGAAATTGAAGCAGCACTGACCAGCGTTCAAGAGGCTGTACAGATTGATAAACAAAATGCGTTGGCCTGGGCTAGATTGGCGGAGTTGCACATGTCAATGAGTGAGCTGGATCATGCTATGGATAGTGCACAAAAAGCAGTACGCTTGAATCCTTATTTGGCTAAAACTCAGACAGTATTAGGCTTTGCATATTTGCTAAAAATTGATACCGGAATGGCTAAAAGTATTTTTGCAGAAGCCATTACACTCGATCAAGCAGACCCCATGCCGCGATTGGGAATGGGCTTGGCACTAATCCGCGAAGGAGAACTGGAAGCGGGACGGGTTGAGCTGGAAATTGCAGCCAGTCTTGATCCAGCTAATTCACTCATTCGTAGTTATCTCGGCAAAGCCTATTTTGAAGAAAAACGCTATGATCTAGCCAGTACCCAGTTTGATTTGGCTAAAAAGCGCGATCCTTATGATCCGACCCCCTGGTTTTATGATGCAATCCAGAAACAAACACAAAACCGACCCGTTGAAGCCTTGAATGACATACAAAAGTCGATTGAGCTCAATGATAATCGTGCGGTGTATCGCTCTAAATTATTACTCGATCAGGATCAGGCCGGACGTGGGTCTAGCTTGGCACGCATTTATGACAATCTTGGTTTCGAGAAACGCGCATTGATGGAAACGGCCAAGTCACTGAGTTTCGATCCAGCCAATCATTCGGCTCATCGATTTCTTTCCGATGCGTATACCAACATCCCACGCCATGAGGTGGCCCGAGTGAGTGAGCTACTACAGGCACAACTTATGCAGCCGATCAACGTGAATCCGGTGCAACCCCATCTGGCAGTGGCGGATTTGAATGTCATTACCGGGACGGGTCCAGCCACATCGGGTTTTAACGAATTTTCGCCGCTCATGGAGCGCAATAAACCGCAACTGGTTGCTTCAGCTATTGTGGGCAGTAACAGTACGGTCGGTAATGAAACGGTGCTTTCAGCAGTTTATGACCGCGCTTCAGCCAGTATTGGTCAATATCATTTTCAGTCAGACGGGTTTCGTGATAATAATAAACAAAAACACAATATTTATAATGCATTTCTACAATATGCGGTGACCCCTAAGTTGAATATTCAGACGGAAGTGCGTACACGTAAGACAGAACATGGGGATTTGTTGTTGGATTTTGATACGGCTAATCATACGAATCAACGACGAAATTTGGAGCAGGATACGGCGCGTGTGGGCGCCAGGTATGCGCTGTCACCAAAGCAGAATTTAGTTATTTCTGCAATCTATGCAGATCGACAAGAAGAAATAAGCTTAAGTCCTGCCCCAGGAGTCAATATTAGTTCTCCTGGGAAGGAGCAAGGGTATCAAGTAGAGGGACAGTACCTGTTTCGGGATAAGCACTTTAATATCATTGCAGGCGGAGGTGTTTATCAAGTTGATGTTAAAAAACAGCAGCAGGTTTGTGTAGGGCCATGCCTTCCTCCCACAGTGGTAAATTTCAAGAGAGAGCAAGAGAATGCTTATATCTATTCAAATTTTAGTTATTTTGATGAGATAAACGCAACCCTTGGTTTGAGCTATTATTCATATAAAGAAGGGGCTGATTTTAAATTTGACACGTTCAATCCAAAATTTGGTTTGCAATGGGATATAACGGATGCGCTACGTTTGCGGTTTGCTTGGTTTGAAACGGTTAAATCTGCATTGGTTGCTAATCAAACACTTGAGCCCACACAAGTAGCTGGGTTTAATCAATTATTTGATGACCTGAATGGAACTAAAGCAAGACGCATGGGTGTAGGCCTGGATACCTATTTTTCACAAAATATATATGGTGGTCTTGAGGTATCTGAACGTGATCTGAAAGTCCCTTTCGTAGATGGATCGACACTCGCGCTATTAGCCAAGGAATATCAACAGGAACGGCTTTATCGTACTTATCTTTACTGGTTGCCGCACTCATATTGGACAGTGAATGGGGAATTTCAGTTTGAGGAATATACGCGCAATGCAGCCATTGTAGGCGGCGATGCAGATAAACCGTTTCGAATCCAAACACTCAGTGCGCCGCTTGCTATTAATTATTTTCATCCTAGTGGGATTTTTGGTAAATTTACAGTAACTTATATCCGACAAAATCTGAAGCGCTTGGTGGTCTCTACGCTTAGAGATGGCGTTGATGATTTTGTATTATTTGATGCGGCCGTTGGTTATCGATTGCCTAATCGGAGAGGGATTCTCAGCTTGGAAGGCAGAAACCTGGGTAACGAGAATTTCTTTTATAGGAACGTCAATTTTCAGCTAAATGAAGCAATTACACCTCGTTTTATCCCGACACGTACTTTTTTTGCACGCGTTACTTTAAACTTTTAAAGGAGAAACAAAAATGAAAAAGGTTGTTGTAGTTATTTTCGCTGTAGTAATGACGCTGGGTGGGTGCACAACAATGGCACAGCATCATAGTAGTACTGACAGTCATTCAGAAAACCATAAGCAAGATGCCATGCCAAAAATTAAGGAGTTACCAAAGGCAGCAAAAGAAGCGCTTGCTGCAGCTGGCATAACAGATATTGCACTAATTACTATTTTAGATAAGAATGGTCAAACATTTATTTTAAAAGATAAAGATGTAAGTTTTAGTGAGGCTGTTCGTTTTCCAATTAGTACTACTGCTATTGAAGGGGTAACGCCAATTAGCGTCGTGCGATTTAAAGGATCAAATTGCATTGCTTATTTTTGGGGGGGTACGTCATATCAGGTCTGTTGGTAACTATTATTGTTAAACAAAAATGAGTGCGGAGCAGTCTCATAATCTCAGCACTTATTTTTACATCATTTTTTAGGTAAGATTGCAGAGAATGTCATAGCTAGAAAAAAGAGAGAGCATATGGCTACACGACAAATACCGCTCGAGCGAGCGAGTACGATGCTTGCAGTGATCAAAGAATTTCAGGCATTATCTCCAGCAGATTTGGAGGTTGTGGCAGAGACTTGTCATTGGCATCGCTGTGATTCAGGTGAAAGTATTGTGCGCTACCACGGTAGCAGTAATAGTGTTTTTTTTATCGTTCAAGGTGAAATTCGTGTTACTTACCATTCGTTATCAGGTCACGAAGTCATTTTGTGTGATATGACTGCTGGAGAGATGTTTGGTGAGTTGACCGCGATTGATGGTCTTCCACGTTCTGCAACAGTGGTGGCAAAAACGAGTGTGTTACTGGCATCTATGCCAGCATCTGTTTTTTTGAATCTGATTTATTCTAATCGACAAATTGCTGAATCGATACTTAAGCGTTTATCTGGTGAAGTGCGGCGTCTCACTGAGCGTGTTTATGATTTTAGTACATTGGCTGTACGTAACCGGATTCATTCTGAATTATTACGCCTGGCAAAGAATCATATGTCAGGTCCAAACGAAGCGGTTATTTCATCTGCACCCACACATTCAGATATTGCTAATCTGGTCAGTACACACCGTGAAGCCGTAACGCGGGAACTGAATGAACTTTCCAGAAAAAAACTGATCTTACGTAAGGGGCATGATCTACAAATTCTTGATGTACTGAAGTTGACAGAAATGGTCAATGAAGTGCGGGGTGGTTTGTAGTATTCGTGGTTTTTTTCTCATCTTGTTGGTATTATATTAATCTACCTTGAAGTGTGATTTTTAACACAGGACATTAGGTTTGACTTGTTTATGCTGTATTAACGCTATGGTGTTAATACAGGATAATTTACAGGAGGTTGAGCCATGATTAAGTATAAGGAGTTGGAGTTAAGAGCCATTCAAATGGAGCTTCAAAAATTTGATGGCGATTTTGTAGCGATAAATGACGAAGTTATTAATGAGGATTCTGTTTTTTTAGAAGAGTCTTTGGAGGACTTAAATGAGTTTGATGCAGCGTTTGAAGAGTATGCCCTGGTTGTTTTGGGTGACGAACCAAATAATTCATTTGAGCAGAAAGACGCTATCGATAAAATAATGGATGATGAAGATTTTATCAGGCAGGGAATTCTTATTTTTTGAGTAGAATACAACTGTACCGTTAATTTTTACAGAATGGCGCTGTGATTATTGTCAGCTTGTTTGATATAGAATAGATTCTCGTGCCATGCAGCCATTAGATCTTGTTTTTAAAATAAATTGAGCTGCAATAATCTCAAAGTTTATCTGTTTCAGCGCCAAACAGTGGTTCCCTTAAAGTTTTATAGTCTATCAAGCCTTGCTCAAATGTGGCAAACTCCATAGTTGGGCTTATTACAGGTTTATTTTTTCGTGTCTCCCTACGAACTTTTCATCGGCTTGCGCTATACACGTGCCAAGCGCCGTAATCATTTTATTTCATTTATTTCGCTTATTTCCCTATTGGGCATTACGCTGGGTATGACTGCACTCATAACGGTCATGTCAGTAATGAATGGTTTTCAACAGGAAGTACGAGCGCGTATTTTAGGTGTAGCCTCGCATGTCCAGGTCAGTAGTTTTGATGGCAGTTTGACAAATTGGCAGCAAACTGTTGATGAGGCGGTTAAACATCCATCAGTAAATGCTGCGGCACCTTATGTGAATGCGCAGGGAATGGTGTCCTTTAATCAGGTTGTGCAAGGCGTGATTGTGCGAGGTATTTTGCCAGATAAGGAAGAGCATGTCGCTGATTTTGCTCGTATGATGGTAAGTGGTCAGTTGGATAATTTGGTGCCTGGGGAATTTGGTATCGTTATTGGCATGGAACTGGCACGCACGATGGGTGCGTTCAGGGGCGACAAGATTGTGTTGATTTCGCCACAAGGTCAGGTAACCCCAGCAGGTATATTGCCACGGCTCAAGCAATTTACGGTGACGGGTATCTTCGAAGCTGGACATTTTGAGTACGATTCCGGTTTGGTGTTGATCCATATGTCCGATGCACAGAAACTCTATCGTATGGAGAATGATCGGGTTTCTGGCGTGCGTTTGAAATTATATGATTTATTTCAGGCGCCACAAGTGGTGCAAGAACTACCAGCAATGCTTTCTACAGATAGCTATATCAGTGATTGGACACGACAGCATGCTAATTATTTCCGCGCTATTCAGATTGAGAAACGTATGTTGTCATTGATTCTTGCATTGATTATTGCCGTAGCGGCATTCAATATCGTTTCTACTTTGGTAATGACTGTTACGGATAAACAGCCTGACATTGCGATTTTGCGCACACTAGGGGCCAGCCCGCGCAGCATCATGAAGGTATTCATTGTTCAGGGTACGTTTATTGGTGTCTTTGGTACCATTTTGGGTTTAATCGGTGGCTTGTTGTTAGCTTACAATGTGGGAGAAGTGGTTGCATCTATTGAGTGGTTATTCAATGTGCAATTCTTGTCGCGAGAGGTTTATTACATCAGCACGATTCCATCTAACCCACAATTAGCTGATATTGTAACTGTTGCGGTGGTATCGTTTGTATTGAGTCTACTGGCTACTATTTATCCCAGTTATCGGGCATCAAAAGTTAATCCAGCAGAGGCGCTACGGTATGAGTGAAACAGTTATTTCTTGTCATAATCTGACTAAGAAATTCTTTCAGGGTAAATTGGAAGTGCCCGTATTATGGGGTGTAAACCTGAATCTTGCCAAAGGTGAAATGTTGGCTATCGTGGGTGCATCGGGTTCAGGCAAAAGTACTTTGTTACATTTATTGGGTGGGCTGGATGCACCCAGTAGCGGTGTCATCCATATTCTGGGAAAAAATATTGCAGAACTTGGTGAAGAGCAAAGATGCCAATTACGTAATGGCTCACTGGGTTTTATTTACCAATTTCACCATTTATTACCAGAATTCAGTGCACTGGAAAATGTTGCGATGCCACTATTAATTAGACGCATGCGCAACAGTGAGGCTTATGACCGTGCTGCAGAAATACTAAAACAGGTAGGCTTGGATCATCGTCTTTCTCATACGCCGGGAGAATTATCTGGCGGTGAACGTCAACGTGCGGCAGTAGCGCGCGCATTAGTCACGCAACCTGCTTGTATTCTAGCGGATGAGCCAACGGGTAATCTCGATCGGCGTACTGCCGAAAGTGTGTTTGATTTAATGCTTGAGCTGAATCACAAAGTGAATGCAAGTTTGATTATTGTGACTCATGATTTACAGCTTGCTAGTCGTGCCGAACGTGTGAAACAGTTGGTTGATGGTGTGTTGTGTGATGTTTCAAATTTTTGATGCTGTGGATGGCATGGAACATGTTTTAGATCAATTGGTTATTTTTAGCATGGTATTCTTTTAAAGAAATTTGTAACCAATCTATTTACTAGTCAGCTTATGCACACCCTTTTTACATATATTATGGTTTTTCCTCGGCGCAGCGCATTTGTTTTGGTTGCGCTATTAGCAGCGGGGATTGCTGAGGGACTTAGTTTAACCGCCTTGCTTCCATTGCTGTCGATTGCTGTAGGTGAAACGGATGATTCGGGTATTGGACGGTTTATGATTCAGGCGCTGGAGAGTGTTGGTATTGAACCCAGTTTAGACTTGATATTGCTGATTATTGTTGGGGGTATGTTCACGAAAGGATTAATACTGCTACTTGCCAATCGACAAGTGGGTTATACCGTTGCACATGTTGCGACAGCTCTGCGCTTGGATCTTATAGAAGCCCTACTTGCTAGTCGTTGGCAATATTATTTGCGGCAACCCATTGGTGCATTGGCTAACTCAGTGGCTACAGAGGCCTATCGTGCAGCAAATGGTTTTGAGCACAGTGTTAATGTATTAGCCTTGTCAGTCCAGGTGTTGGTCTACGCCGTGGTTGCTTTTTTTATTTCATGGCAGGCCACACTCGCCTCACTGACAATCGGTCTGTTTTTATTAATGGTATTACATCGTTTAGTACGTGCTACGCGCCGGGCGGGAACGAAGCAGACACATTTGTTGCGTCATTTACTCACTTATCTGTCTGATGTACTGAGCTCAGTCAAATCCCTTAAGGCCATGGCGCGCGACAATGTAGCCGACGCCATTTTGCATGACCAAACGCAACAATTGGAGAAAGCCACACGTAAAGAAGTGATGAACAGAGAAGCCTTGATGGCCTTGCAAGAGCCCATCTTGGCAGCCTTGACAGCAAGTGGTTTATATTTGGCCTTGGAGATTTGGGAACTTTCCTTGCCTGAAGTGATGGTGATGGTCTTTTTGTTAACCCGTGTCATGGGTTTGCTCAACAAAACACAGCGTAGATACCAGCAGCTTACGGTACAAGAAAGTGCTTATTGGGCTTTGAGGAAAGCGGCTGAGGACGCACGTGCAGCAGCAGAAAGAACGACAGGGACACTTGAGCCAACACTACTGAAGGGTGTTAAATTACACCATGTAACCTTTGATTATGGTGAGAAATCGATTTTTAAAGATTTGAATATCGAAATACCCATCCAGTCATTTACCGCAGTGACGGGGGCATCTGGAGTCGGTAAAAGTACTTTGCTGGATTTGCTTTGCGGACTCACTGAGCCCAAGTCAGGTGAAGTGTTGATTGATGGCGTATCACTACACGATATAAAACTACGTCAATGGCGTCATATGATTGGTTATGTCTCTCAGGATACGATTTTGTTACATGACACGGTGCTGAGTAATATTCTTGTCGGTGAACCTACATTGGACGCCACCGATGCAGAGCGCGCATTGCGTCAGGCAGGTGCATGGGACTTTGTCAGTGCGCTCCCAGATGGTTTGCAGACTATTGTTGGTGAGCGCGGTGGGCTGCTTTCTGGTGGACAGCGTCAGCGTATTGCAATCGCGCGTGCACTGGCTCATCGACCGCTATTCTTGATTCTGGACGAACCGACTAGTGCATTGGATCCTGAAAGTGAACAAACGATTTGTGAAACATTGCAAAAATTATCGCAGGATTTGACAATTATCGCCGTATCACATCAACCTGCTGTTATTAATGCTGCGGGGCGCGCATTTGTCCTTGCCAATGGCGAGGCACAGCCATTGGCAGAAGCATCAAGCTAGCCCATTGGGTTCCGGGATGACGATGGGGTGTCAAGGGTAGGTATATCGATATCTTAGTTACGCCAATTGAGTCTTTATTTTGGCTATGCGTGCTTCGCGTACTTTAGAATTGATCGCGACGGGCAGGGGAATAGAGCCCGAACCTTTTATACTTAACTGGGTGGCAATGGCACCCGCATCTACACTTTTAGCTGCAGTCAATGCTTTTTTTAAATGTTCCGATGGATAATAAGGTTTTTCAGCAAAACCAGGGCGACCGTGAAAATCACAGGCGCAGGCTTGTAAAAATTCCTTAAAGCGCTCTGGTTTACGGTATGCATCGACTGCTTGTAACATATCCGCAATGGTTGTTGCTTTGAGTTCTGTGGCATGGTGCACGGTACCGTGAAACCGCGCTACCAGTAGAGCGAGATTACGTGCATCCTTAGGAACTTTGATGCGTTGACATAAATCCTTGGTTAACGCCACACTACGGGCTTCATGACCAATATGGCGTGGCCACTCTTCGGGTGGCGTGGTACCTTTACCCAGGTCATGCATGAGTGCGGCAAAGCGTACGGCTAGCGAATAATTTTTTTCTGCGGCGTGGTCTATTACCAACATGATGTGCACGCCCGTATCAATTTCTGGATGCGCATGGGCAGGTTGCGGGACACCAAATAATACATCAACCTCAGGCATGAGCCGTGTCAGAGCGCCACAGTCACGCAGTACGTAAAACATACGAGAAGGATGGTGCTCCATGAGTCCACGAGCAATTTCTTGCCAAATACGCTCGGGCACTAATGCATCGACCTCACCGTTATGTACCATATCATTCATCAGTGTGAGGGTATCGGGAACAATTTGAAAGCCAAAGCGCGCCGCAAAGCGTGCAGCCCTTAGAATTCGTACGGGATCTTCAGAAAAAGCAGGACTGATATGTCGAAGTAACCCTGCTTCAAGGTCAGCGACACCATTGAATGGGTCGATGATGTTGCCGTCCTGGTCTTTAGCAATTGCATTAATGGTTAAATCTCGTCGCGCCAGATCTTCTTGCAAGGTAACTTCAGGTGCGGCATAGACTTCAAATCCTTTGTATCCACGCGAGACATTACGTTCAGTACGTGCCAATGCATATTGCTCATGAGTCTGAGGATGGAGAAAAACAGGGAAATCTTTGCCTACGGGACGATAACCCAGTTGTACCATTTCTGCAGGTGTGGCGCCTACAACAACGTAATCATGGTCTTTTATCGGTAGTCCCAGTAATTCGTCACGTACTGAACCACCAACTAGGTAAGTTTTCAATGTGAATATTTTAAAAGCTGATTTTTAGGTAGCAATTAGCCATGACAGGAATGATGCTGACTGAATTGATCTGTTATTATTTTGGATTTACAACGTTCAGGCGTTGTTTGAGTGTCGGTGTATTTTGACCTTGGTCTAATATTTTTGCATAATACATTGAATTATTTAAAACCTTTTTGACATAGTCGCGTGTTTCATTGAAAGGAATAGTTTCCGCATAGATTGCACCTTCCAATGGGTTTGTATCTCGCCAGCGTTTTGCGCGCCCTGGGCCAGCATTATATGCTGCGGAAGCCAGTAGGGGCTGGTTATCAAGCATGTTGAGTACATGTTTGAGATAGTAAGTACCCAATTTTAAATTGGTGTTTACTTCAATAACAAGGCTCTGACGGAAATTTTGTATGCCCAGTTTTTTTGCGACCCATTGGGCCGTAGTCGGCATCAATTGCATTAAACCCATTGCCCCTGCATGCGATTTAATGTCAGCAATAAAACGACTCTCTTGGCGGATAAGGCCGTATACCCAGGCTTCATCAAGCGCCTCTTGTTTTAGGATATCGCTTAATACTTTACGATGCGGAGTCAGGAAGCGTAAATTAAAATCGTGCTGCGAGACAGTTTTATTGGCTGTATTAATGGCGCGATCATACAGTCCATGACGGCGTGCGACTTCAGCAGCAGTGAGCAATTGTAAATCATTGAAATCTCTGATTGCCCAAACCCACTCGCTAAAAGCTTCGGTACGTAGATCTAGACGATATAAGGCCAGAGCCCGCTGAATACCGGGAATTTGTTGCATAGTTGTAATTTCTTTATCGCTGATTTTATAAGATTTGGCTGGAACACTCAGTATCGTACCCAGTTCTTCTTTTGCCAGTTGACCGTAGAAATCATGCTCAGTACTTAATGGAATCAGCAGTGCATTCGCATCCAAATTTTCCCCTTTTGTTTTAAGTGCGCGCGCTTTCCAGTAACGCCAAGTATCAACTTTTTGTTCCGAGTCGGACATGTTGTCAATACTCTTCAGTACGTTGTCCCAATTTTTTATGCGCAGAGCAGCACGAGCCTTCCAAGCAAGCTGTGTGTCTGTAAGCGGGAAAGGTTTGTCTGTACTAGTGGCGTCGATAAACCAATCCAGTGCGCGTGAATCATGCCTGAGTGCTGCGTGATGTGCCAGCTTTCCAAGAAAGTATGATTGATCGGTTTCGGTCAATTGTTTACGTACTTTAGACCATTGCGCATAAGCTCGATTTGTGTCGTTACGGAGTAAGCTCAGCAGTGCAAATAAAGCTATTTCACGGTCGGCGCGTGTTTTAATTTTATTATTTTGTTTTTTCAGATAGTGGAGTGGATTCTTGGCTGCAGCATTTAGTTTGTCTATATTAAGCGCTTGATTATCAGGTATATGGCGATTAATGTATCTTGCGACACCTGTTTGCCCTGCTTCCAGTGCCAATCTGATGCGTGCCCAGACGTCATCAACAGAAACCAGTCCGTTGGCGATAAGTGTATTAAACAGTGGTGTGCAACTATCTGGCATACTGTAGGCAGTGAACCACAATGAACGTGCATTGTTTAATGCATGTTTATCCTTTGCATCAAGTCGTTGTTGGTGGGTAAAACATAGAAGCGAAGTGTTGGTATTAACAAGCTTTGGATATTCTTCAGAAAACAGATTCCATTGTTGGTTTTTACCTAAAAGGTTCAACCATTGGCCGCGTAGTCTGTCTGCAAGAACACTGTCTTCATAGCGGGTAAGAAATTTCCTAATAGTGTTTGTATCAATAGTATTCAGGTATAAACGTAATTGATAATAATCAATATAGGGGGCCAATACATGGTATCGCAAACGTTTGCCGTGATTGGTCAAAAGTTTTGAATTGCCTACCCTGAATGCATCGCGAGCAGCGATAAAATCACTATCAAGACTGGCGGCTGAGAGTGTCCCAACATAAAGCAACAGTAATAGTCCAGATAGATATTTTTTCATAGCCTGCTTGCATGGGTTCAAACAAATACACAATCTCAGGTAGGTAGTATGACAGAATAGATTGAATCGGTGAGTTTGAAATGAGGCTGGATTATTGCAGACTAAATCTGCAATAATCCACAAGCTGTATACACTACTCCGTATGGCTACGGAGTGATGAGTATTTTAGAAAATGTTATTTAGATAACACCTTGTCCGAGCATTGCATCGGCTACTTTGACAAAACCAGCGATGTTGGCGCCATCAACATAATTAACGCTACCATCTGATTTTGTACCATATTGTAAGCAGGATTTATGGATGGCTTGCATGATTTCGAGCAAGCGTGTATCGACTTCTTCATGTGTCCAGGAAAGACGCATTGCATGTTGACTCATTTCAAGACCAGAGGTGGCCACACCACCTGCGTTACTGGCTTTCCCAGGCGCATAAAGTACCTTATTATTTTCAAAGCATTTTACTGCGGCGGCTGTGGTCGGCATATTGGCGCCTTCGGCAACGCATATCACACCATTTTTGACCAGTTTTTGCGCATCCTGTTCACTGATTTCATTCTGTGTTGCACAGGGTAATGCGACATCTACCGGTACATGCCAAGGATTTTTGCCAGCTATAAATTTTGTGTTTACACGTTTAGCATATTCATCAACACGACCATGCAGGTTGTTTTTTACATCAGATAATTCGGCCAGTTTTTCAGTAGTAAAGCCGGCTTCATCAACCACGGTGCCACTGGAATCCGAAACAGTTACTACTTTGGCACCCAGTGACAATGCTTTTTCTATGGTAAATTGAGCCACATTACCAGAGCCGGAAACGGAAACACGTAGGCCATCCAAGGAACGTCCTGCGTGCTTGAGTACTTCTTGAGTAAAATAGACAGTTCCGTACCCAGTTGCTTCTGGACGAACCAATGACCCTCCAAAGCTGAGTCCTTTGCCAGTAAAGACACAATCAGAGCGATTAGATAGTTTCTTCATCATGCCCGCCATGAAGCCTACTTCCCGGCCACCTACACCAATGTCTCCGGCAGGTACATCCGTATTAGATCCTACGTGACGAAATAATTCGCTTACATATGCCTGACAAAAACGCATGACTTCACCCGGGCTTTTTCCCTTTGGATCAAAATCTGCGCCACCTTTACCGCCACCCATGGGCAGGGTAGTCAAGGCATTCTTAAAGGTTTGTTCAAAAGCCAGGAATTTAAGAATTGAAAGATTGACTGACGGATGAAACCGGGTACCCCCTTTATAGGGACCAATCGAAGAACTGTGTTGTACGCGATAACCACGGTTAACTTTTACTTCATTGTGATCATCCACCCAGGCTACACGAAATATAATAGAGCGCTCTGGCTCAACCAGTCGGTCTAATACGCCATGTTCAGCATAACGCGGGTGCTCGCTAATAAAAGGCCACAGGCTTTCCATGACTTCATCAACAGCTTGCATAAACTCTGGTTGGACTGGATTTTGTTCAGCCACATATGCACTGAACTCCTGAAAGCTTTTATATTTCATTTCAATTTCCTCGGTTAAAGAAGGGTTATTTCAGAAGCATCCATTCTGCCAATTTAATTCAAAGACTGCACTGTATTGTTATTAAATAATGGGATAATTGCAAAGTTTTTTTGAATTTAAACAAAATATGGCCATTTATCTGGTTAAGTGGTGATGAATTTCTGAAAACTATTGATATATTAGTTAGGGCCTCGATTGAATTTGTATCTATAAATTTGTCTCATGTATTGAATGCGTATAAAAATTATGGGAGGCATAAAGGAATCTGGCTTGATTGATACAACATGAAAAAACTATCTAGAAGAAGCATTATGAAGTTAGGTATGCTGGGCGCGTTTGAGACCGGTAGCAGTATGGGTGAGATGCCGCGTTTGTTAACACCCAGTGAAATTGAGGGACCATTCTATCCCGTCGTAGACCAGCAAGATAAAGATTCTGATTTAACTAAAATTGATGGGTATAACGGTGTGGCGGAAGGTCGGCATATAATCATCCGTGGTCAAATTACAGATATAGCGGGTCATCCGGTTAAAAATACGACCATTGATATCTGGCAAGCAAACACGCATGGTCGTTATCGACATCCGAATGATCCCAATCCAGCGCCATTGGACCCAAACTTCCAGGGTTGGGCGATTATTGCCAGCAAAAAGGACGGGATATTTCGGTTTAAGACTATTATGCCGGGCTCATATCCAGCATCTGAAACTTGGACCAGGCCGCCTCATATCCATTTCAAGGTATCAAGGCAAGGCTATTCCTCGCTGACGACACAGATGTATTTTCCAGAGGAAAGACTAAATGAAACGGACTTGTTGATGAGAAATAAGCGGGCGTTAGAACAATCATTAATGATCGCTAAAGCAATTGGTAAGGAAGAGAATTTAGAAGTTTATGAGTACAATATTGTCTTGGAGGAAATATAAGTAGCACATTAATACTTAACTAACCACTTGCATAATAGCAATTTTGAATAACTCACTTTGATATACTTTAAATTATGACAAGCAAACATTACCCGCTTCTTATTCTTGGTTCCGGTCCTGCTGGTTATACGGCTGCAGTCTATGCTGCACGTGCCAATTTAAATCCCGTTGTGATTACAGGATTGACTCAGGGCGGTCAGCTAATGACGACGACAGATGTGGATAATTGGCCGGCAGATGCAATGGGTGTACAAGGTCCAGAATTAATGGAACGTTTCCAGAAGCATGCGGAACGTTTTAGTACTAAGATTATATTTGATCATATACATACTGCAAAACTTACAGAAAAACCGATGACCTTAATTGGTGACCAAGATACTTATACATGTGATGCATTGATTATTGCGACCGGTGCATCGGCACAGTATTTGGGGTTGCCCTCTGAGGAAGCATTTATGGGCAGAGGGGTATCGGGTTGTGCCACTTGTGATGGTTTTTTCTATAAGGGCCAGGATGTGGCGGTAATTGGTGGTGGCAATACGGCGGTGGAAGAAGCACTTTATCTTTCGAATATTGCGCGTCGCGTTACGGTGGTACATCGGCGGGACACCTTCCGCTCAGAAAAAATTCTGATAGATAAACTGATGGAGAAGGTGGAAAATGGCAATATTACGTTGGCGCTTAACCATGTGTTGGATGAAGTGTTGGGTGATGATTCTGGGGTTACTGGAATGCGAATTAAGAATGTGCAGGATGGCGTCGCTCAGACACTAGATTTGCACGGTGTTTTTATCGCTATTGGTCATAAACCCAATACGGATATTTTTGCAGACCAATTGGAGATGAAGAACGGCTATATCGTTACCCATAACGGAAGCCAGGGCAATGCAACGGCGACCAGTATTCCTGGTGTATTTGCAGCAGGTGATGTGCAGGATCATATTTACCGGCAGGCGGTGACCAGTGCAGCGAGTGGGTGCATGGCAGCATTGGACGCGGAAAAATACCTTGATGATTTGAATTAAATGCATGAGATTGGAGAGCTTTTTGCTATGAAACGGCGTGACAAGAAGCTTGTGGCTGATACCGCAAACGAAGATGAGGCGCAGGCACTGTTTCGCGATGCCATGCGAGGTGTGGCGCCGTTGGCCGAGTCAGATAAGGTTGTTTCCGTGCGCAAAAACATTTCCCCCGCTCCTCATCACGTGCAGCAGAACGTGCAATTGTCTGCTAATGATTCCCTTTCTGACCATATTTCATTGGAAATAGAAGCGGGGGATGAATGGTCTTTTCAGCGTCCAGGTGTGTCGAGACAAATGCTGCGGCGGTTACGGCGTGGCTATTGGGGAATTCAGGCTTATCTCGATCTGCACGGATTTGCCCGCGACGAAGCGCGTCAGGAATTGGTCGCGTTTCTGGATGCCAGTAATGAAAAAAATATTCGCTGTGTACGGGTGATACACGGTAAAGGCCTAAGCTCAAAAAATCGTGAACCTGTATTGAAAGCTAGAATTGGCAACTGGCTGGTGCAGCGTGATGATGTGCTGGCTTTCTGCCAGGCTAGGCCGGAAGATGGCGGCGGCGGTGCGGTGTTGGTGTTACTCAAGGTATCTCGTACACGGAGTTTGGATTGATGACGTACTAGTGATGGCAGCAAAATGGATTTACGAGCAGAGCATTTTAATATTTATAGAGTAGGTTGATTCGTGTAAATAAACTTTCTCATACTGGTCCTGACACTGCATACAACGCTGTGCAGCAGGATAATCTATGAGTCGATCAAAACCAATCTCTGTGCCGCAATCGATACATTCACCAAATTCCAATGCTTTCAGGTGTGCGAGAGAAACTTCCAGTTTGCACATTTCAATCAACAAGTGCTGTATCGATATCATCTGGGAGACCTTTGCCCACGTGATCGATGCTGCGCAGTAGCAGTATGGCTGGCCAGGAACCGGCTAACCCCAGGAGTGGGCGGGCTAAGTTAGAGAGGGTGTAGCCCTGTCACAGCCAAACCTTTGCGACGCCCATTCATAACATCAGAGTGTCTTCCTGACCATATTTGAGGAAACAAGCTAGGGCGTCTGCGACGCCTTCAATGAGTCCCAAAGCTACCGGCCCGGCAGCCAGCACAGTTACCGGCAAGATAGGGATTAATGGAATAACAATATCGGATGCAAAAACATTGAAGAAGCTGACTAAACCAAGAATAACCACAGTGATAACCGCAGTGTGCGGCAATTTTTTATAATTGGTGGGGTTTGTGCTGTTTGCTTGCCCGAGTTTATTCATAATGGAAAATTAGCGTAAAATGTCTTCTTTGCCCTGGTAGCTCAGTGGATAGAGCAACCCCCTCCTAAGGGGTAGGTCGGACGTTCGATTCGTCTTCAGGGCACCAATAAAAACAGCATCTTAGATTGATAATTAAATCCTATTAACATTTCATTGCTACCATATTGCTACCTTTTGGGTTAATGAAAGCATCTAAGAATAAGTTGCGACTACGGGTCTGACAGCGCCGTGTGGCCGCATAATGCTTATTTGTTGATCGGCCATGTTGTTAGTAACACCTCATACTTTATTCGTAACACCGTCACAATCAAGTGCTGACGCGGGCTCCACTGCTACCCTTCTGTTACCTGTTACTTCTTATCTGTAACATTTCACATGACACTATCTTTAGAAAGGTTGTCGCCTGTCCCCGAGCTACTATTCACAGCTTAAAGAAATTTAGACTCAACACCATATCCTGTCACAGTTGTGACCACTTAGGGTACCAGCGGCAGTTCTCTCTGTGGCGAAATATCTGCCGTCTGTAAAGAGTGGATAGAAGATAGAGTGCTAACCCGCACCCCAAGTAACCTCAGTTTTTTCTTCAATTCTACACGTCGCAAACATTCTCCCGCTGCACGACGAATGGCGGCAGAATCGGCAGTGTGTGCTGTCAATGTAACGTCTCGTGTCACCGTATGAAAATCTTCGAAGCGTAGTTTAATGCCGATGGTGCGCCCGACGTAACCTTTGCGCTGCAGATCCGCTGCTACGCGTGTGCACAGCGCGGTAAAGGCCGTTGTTAAGGCAAGACGATCATGCTGAGGATGCAGGTCTTGTTCAAAAGTTGTTTCTCGGCTGATGGATTTTGGCTCGGAATACGTAATGACCAGACGATTATCAATGCCATGCGAAGCTTCATGCAACCAAGTCGAATAGCTGCGGCTAAAGTGGGTTTGCAGAAAACTCAGCTCCGCTTGTGCCAGCTCGGCAATGGTTGTGATGTCCAGTGCTGCCAGTTTCTTGGTTGCCTTGGGGCCGATGCCATTGATTTTGCTTACAGACAGTGACCAGATGCGGTCAGGAATGTCGGCCATAGCTGTTTTCTGCGTATACCGGGGAGGAAAAAAGCAGAATAATGGCTAGAAGACG
>CAXBGL010000012.1:0-25800 GCA_963975255.1 uncultured Nitrosomonas sp.
ATTGTTGAATACTTAACCTTCAATTTTCCTGAATTAATACTTGTAATTCTAGCCGTAATTTTGATTCTTGGTCAATATACTGGGTATCGGTTATCTGAGTTATATCGTTTTAAGTTCCTGCAAAGCAGTAATGTTTCTAGCCAGCGCTAAAGAGCTAAGAAGTCTTGGTATTATTGGGATGAACCAACGAAATTTTGGTTTAATTTCTCGATATAACCCGCGCCATTTATATCCGCTTGTTGATAACAAATTAAAAACAAAATTACTGGCACAAAGGGCTGGTATTGCTGTGCCCAAACTTCTTGGAACCTTGCATTATCAACATGATGTGAAACAACTGGGGAAATTACTGAGCGTGCATAACCAGTTTGTCATTAAACCAGTTCAAGGGAGTGGTGGAAAAGGCATCCTGGTCATTACAAAGCATGATACCAATTTTTACTTTAAAGCGAGCGGCGATGCAATTAGGCTGGTCGATATTGAACGACATGTCTCGAATATTTTAAGTGGTCTGCACAGTTTAGGTGGTAAGCCTGATGTTGTTATGGTTGAGTCTCTGATACAACTTGATCCCATTTTCTCTGACTATAGCTACGAGGGTATTCCTGATCTACGTATTATTGTACTCAAAGGCTATCCGATTATGGCAATGCTTAGACTTACGACACATGCATCAGATGGTAAAGCCAATCTGCATCAGGGTGCGGTCGGCGTGGGGGTCGACATTGGCTTGGGTAAAGCGTTACATGCGGTTCAATTCGGAAAAGTTATCTTTAAACACCCAGACACACGCAAAGAATTTTCTGAATTGCTTATTCCGCACTGGAATAAATTGCTGCAACTGGCTGCGGCATGCTATGAAATGACTCAATTAGGGTATTTAGGCGTTGATATTGTTTTAGATAAAGATTTGGGCCCGATGATTATTGAGCTCAATGCACGACCAGGTCTCTCTATCCAAGTGGCAAACTGTGCTGGATTAGCACCACGAGTGGCGGCTATAGAAGCACTCAAGAACATTGAACCTGATCCTGAGTTACGTGTTGAATTTAGCAAAAAGGCTTTTCAAGTAGTCTGAAAAAGTAATCACCGTATACAATGCTTGCAATCAAATGACTAGTGCCAAAGTAGTGGGTGTCATGGTTTTTTGTTGAGAAAGTGTCAGCACTTAAGCACAGCGATACGATTACACATGTTTAGAGTACGTAAAGATACAAGTTTAGTCATTATCTGAACCATTGGAACATGTATTTGAAGCAACTTCTTTCAGGATGACTCGGTTACGCCCGCCTTGTTTGGCTTGGTAAAGTGCCTCGTCAGCCGCCGCCGCCATGCTGGCCGTGTCTGAGAAATGAACAATGTCAGCGATACCGCAACTAAAACTAACTGAAAATTCGTTATCTTCATTCAGGTGAATTAATCGTGAAAAAACCTGTCTTATTTGATCCATCACTTTTATTGCCTTAGATGCATCCGTATCCGTCATGACGACAGCAAATTCTTCTCCGCCATAGCGCCCAACTATGTCTGTTTCGCGTAACCGTTGTTTCAGTAGTTTTGCAAGACTCTTAATAACCCGATCCCCCGCTGAGTGCCCATAAGTGTCATTGATGCTTTTAAAAGAATCAATATCAACCATGGCAAAAGATAACGGGGTGTTCAACCTATTCGAACGTACCACTTCACGATCAAATTGCTCTGTTATGGAAGTGTGATTGAATAAACCAGTAAGACTGTCACGTTCCATAAAAGAACGTAACAAGCGGTCCCGCTGAATATGGGATGTTACCGCGGAGATAAATTTCTGTGGATCAATTGACTTGACTAAAAAATCATTACCCGCCAAGCTCGAGGCTTCAAGTTGCGTGTTAAAATCATCCTCTGATGAAAGATAAACAATAGGCGTGCTTACAAAATTACTTAGTTGACGGATTACTTTAGTCAATTCTATGCCACTACATTCTGACATGTATAAATCTATCAGAATTAGATCAGGACTGAATTCAAGTAGCGTTTCCATTACATCCATGGGGCTAAGCACTGTTTTAATAGTCATGCCAGCCTGTTCCAATACAGTAGAATGATAAGTCAGTAAAGCAGGATCGTCACCTACAATCAGTACGCGAAAACTTACTTGTGGTTGTGATGAAGATAATGAATCAAGTTGTTCGATTAGTTCAGCAGAATTAATTGGTTTTGTAAAGTAAGCAATGCCGCCAGTCCGCACGGCACCAAGACGAGAAAGCAGATCATCATGCGCAGAAATAAAAATGACTTGGGCGGATTGAGAAAGTTCTTGTTGGATCTCTTTCATTACTTTAATCCCGCCCAATCTATCATCTGGAAATTCAACATCCATCAGGATAATTGCATCGGGAGTCTTTTTTATTGCTAGTCTGAATTCACTTAACTGACTAAAAACTTCGACCTCATAGTCGTAATAACACAATTGCATAGCCAGTTCTTGTGCTGCTTCGATATCGTCATCTACGACAAATATTTGTTTGGGTCCACTTGATTCTTGTGTGACGATACTAATATTCTTAAAGGCAGAAGCAGATTCCTGAGTATGGCTGGGTGCCGGCTTTGTTGCTACTTGTAGCAATGCGAGTACCTGTTCATTTATCTGGGTAAAAGGTTGTTCGCTAATGGGGTCTTCTTTCTGCACTAAATCCTTTAATTCTTGTTCCAGAATTCTTGCGACAGTACTAATTTCTAAGTAGCCAAACGTTTTGCTAGAATCAGCTAATCCATGTATCGTGCGATGCAGCATTTGCAATATCTCCACATCCCATCCAGCTTGGAGTTGTTTCCACATTACTTCGATCTTACTTGTTTTTTCCGGCAGACTTTCCACAAATGATGCTGCCAGTAAGCGCATTTTTTCCTGAAATTCGACTTCAGAATTAGTCATGATTGCGTGTCCAGTTTTCATATAGAAGCGAGTTTTGTCTGGGTTAAATGATTGAGCGTTCGCATCTGTTTCTAGTACATCATATTCAAGGCTATGTCACAATTAAATGTTGAATTTGATTTAAGAATTTATAGAACCCTTATTAACCATGGACTTGATAGTCTCAATAATTAAAGTACAATTAGGGAGTTAACAAAAACCAATAGTTAATTGCGACATAGCCATATTCAACTTCCATTTGGAAAAAGAGACCAAACTTATCTTCATCCAAAAGGATCTTACCTTATTTTATTTGCCATGATGTGCTTAATGTTTTATCAATTGCCTGAAAATAGCCCATAATAACTTTCACCCTATAGTGTCATTTGCTAAACAAAGTCAAAAAGCAGAGGTTAAGTAAGAATGCTTTTATTAACATTGAATGTAGCATAATTATTGTAAATATGTGACATTCTGGAAAATAATCGTCCGTTAAATATTGCGCCGGGCTATTAGATTCTTGTTTGTAATCCATATGACTGATATTTCTTGAATGATCTGGTCTCGGGTGTGTATTGTCTCTGAATGTTTGTCTGCGGGTTTTTAACTTATTCTATGCGTTATAACATTGAGGGTCGAAATATGCGTTGTCATGAAGTTGATTATAAAATTATTGGGCATGATATCCAAATGATTGAGATTGCGTTGGATCCAGATGAAGCGGTTGTTGCCGAGGCGGGCGCGATGACATATTTGGAGCAGGACATCGGCTTTGAAACAAAACTAGGGGATGGCTCAAATAGCGGGATGACGGGAAAATTATTTGGTTTGAATAAACGTATGCTTACAGGAGAGTCTGTTTTTCTGACTCATTTTACTAACGAGGGTAAACAAAAACGTCATGTTGCTTTTTCTGCTCCTTTCCCTGGGTCTGTGATCCCCCTTAAATTTAATGGAACTGGGCGAAGAAATGATTTGTCAAAAAGACTCGTTTTTGGCTGCTGCATTAGGTACACGTGTTGATATTGCTTTCCATAAAAAATTGGGAACTGGTTTTTTTGGTGGTGAGGGATTATTCCTGGCAAGACTTTCCGGATCAGGCTCAGTATGGATACAAAGCATGCCTTTTTCAAGACTAGCTGAAAGAGTGTTGAGCCATTCTGTTGATAGTGTACAGGGAGAAGATTAAACGCAGTGTGTTTTTGTTTCTTCTTGTTGTCGTGTTATAACTGCTTACAATCAATCTGAGAAACAGTATGAGTACGCTGCTATCTGCAAATTATGTTTTCAACCTAGATTTATATATATAGTAAGGAATGAATGATGAATAATTATCAGAATATTCTACTTGCAATCGATTTCTCAGATGATGGTAATTATGTTGCCCAAAGAGCGAAATATTTGGCGGACCTATTCAGTGCAAAACTCAGCATTATTCATGTTTTAGATAATATTCCAATGCCAGATACGACCTATGGCACGGTTATATCATTAGACGTAGACACAGACACGCTATATGAATTGCTCGAAATAGAAAAATCCAGATTGAAACAAATCAGTGATGAATTAAATATTGATCCACTTCGTCGATGGATGGTGTGGGGTGAACCAAAACAGGAAATTACCCAAATTGCAGAGCAGGAAAACATTGATTTGATTGTTGTTGGCTCACACGGTCGTCATGGTCTTGCAATGCTACTGGGTTCAACAGCAAATGGTGTCTTGCACTATGCCAAATGTGATGTGCTGGCTATTCGCTTGCAGGATGATTAGCCAGCGCTGGCGCTGAACTTTTGCAGGCACTGGCATTATGAATTACCAGAGTTTCCACCAAGACTTGCCATCTATTTCAGACATTTCAGGCGTATCAGAAAGGTAGACACTATCGGGAAAATTCTTTTTGAGAATACGTTCGGCATCGTCACGCAAGTCATACATTTCAAGTGCTTCGTAGGCTTGAATCATAATAGACAGAGCCTCTTCTGTCGAGGGGGTGCGCGGGTATTTTGTTACGGCATACAGGGCGCGATTTGCTGCTGCGACATGGGCCTTTCGTTTCATATAGTAACGCGCAACATGCACTTCACTTTTTGCTACCACCGTTACCAGATGCGCCATACGTTGAATCGCATCAGCCCGATACTTGCTATTGGGGAAACGTGTAATCAATTCTTTAAAACTCTCAAACGATTCTCGTGAAGCTTTTGAATCACGTTCGCTCATGTCCATTTTGATAATGTTCTGCGCGTATGAGCTTATAAGACCCAGATTATCATTGAAATTTGCCAGTCCCTTGAGATAATAGGCATAATCCACATTTACATGATTAGGGTACAATTTGATGAATCGATTGGCAGCAGCAATGGCAGAGGCTGGCTCCTGATCTTTATAGTGAGCATAAATTGTTTCAAGCTGGGACTGCTGTGCATAACGCCCATAAGGAAATTGTGCTTCTAATGATTCAAACATTTTAATGGCACCTTCATAATCGCCACTGGTCAATTTATCATTAGCCTCGGTGTAGAATTTACTGGCAGACCAATTTGTTGTGTCTTCTAAACGCTCTGGCATTAAGTCACATGCTGATAGTAACAACACTAGAAATAAAGGTAGACTACGTAACATTATGGGCTCTGTAAAAAACAATGAAGTATCCGGTAATTATAGCGTAAAGACTACTTCATCTGTATCGAATGAATTAAATGAAACCATACTTAGTTTAACGATTCCACTTGATTGTATCGGTCTACGATTGGATCAAGCCTTAGCAAAATTGTTGCCAGACTGGTCACGCAACCGCTTGCAAACATGGATAGTAGAAGAGCGGGTTATGCTAGATGGTCAGGCGACGACTGCTAAACAAAAAGTCTGGGGTAATGAACACATTCAGATTACGCCACATGAAGTAGTAACTGATTCTATTCATACAGCTGAAGATATCAAACTGGATGTTATTTATGAAGATGCAGCACTTATTATAATCAATAAACCGGTTGGAATGGTTGTTCATCCAGGAAATGGGAATTGGCAAGGCACGATGTTAAATGCACTCCTGCATCATTCGGCACAGTTAAGTCATGTTCCGCGCGCTGGTATTGTCCATCGTTTGGATAAGAACACCAGTGGTCTATTGGTCGTTGCAAAAACGATACAAGCTCAGACCAGCTTAGTGCGTCAGTTACAAAAACATGCTGTCCAACGGGATTACCTGGCACTGGTGCTTGGTCAGGTTGAGCAGAGCGGTTGTGTCGATGCGCCCATTGGCCGACATCCTGTGCAGCGGACCAAAATGGCAATAACTGAAAAAGGCAAACAAGCACGCACGCAATATCAAATTCTGGAGCAGCTAAAAGGGTGTACTTTGCTCCAATGCAGCTTGGAAACAGGGCGCACACACCAAATTCGTGTGCATATGCAGAAGATTGGTCATCCACTGGTAGGTGATCCAGCTTATGGGGGAAAACCAAAAAAAACAAAATTAGAGATTGGACGGTTATTGACAAACTTTACGAGACAAGCACTGCACGCACAAAGATTGGCGCTTGCCCATCCACAGAATCAACAAATCATGAAATGGGAGTCACCGTTACCCGATGATATGAATGATTTGCTGCAAACATTGAGGCAATATAATTAAAGGCTATGTCACAATTAAATGTTGAATTTGATTTAAGAATTCATAAAACCCTTATTAACCATGGGCTTGATAGCCTCAATAATTAAAGTACAATTAGAGAGTTAACAAAAACCAATAGTTAATTGCGACATAGCCTAATTAAACTTACTGCCATCCAAAAAATGTACGAATTCAGGACGCCAACCATCATATGTCGCCTGTTTTGGACAACAGTGAAATAAGGTATAAAATGAACCGATGAAATGCCAGGTAAGAGACTTTCAAAACCGACTATTTTATAGAAGGCCTATGCCATGAAGATTAAACTGTTTCCCGCATTACTGATAATAATTTTTCTTATAGCTTGTTCAACTACGCCGACAGGTAGAAGTCAATTGACCTTTATGCCGGACAGTGAACTGGAGACGATGGGGTTGCAGGCCTTTGATAACTTAAAGAAAGAGAAGGCTATTAGTCGTAGTAGTCGGGACATTCAATTTGCTCGATGTATTGCAGACGCAATTATTCGTGAAGTAGGAGGCAATTGGGAAGTTGTAGTATTTAAAGACGCAACGCTCAATGCCTTTGCATTGCCGGGCAATAAGATTGGTGTACATACTGGTTTGATTGATTTGGTTGATAACCAGGATCAATTGGCATCAGTTTTAGGTCATGAAGTTGCACATGTGCTTGCCAAGCATAGTAACGAACGTATGTCGCAGAAAATGGGTGCGCAAATGGGAGTGTCATTGATTTCAGCCGTTGCTACACCACAGACAGCATTGGGGCAAACAGCCGTTAGCTTGCTGGGTGTGGGTGCACAATATGGTGTTATTATGCCCTTTAGTAGATTGCATGAAAGTGAAGCTGATATTATTGGCTTGGATTTGATGGCCAAGGCAGGTTTTAATCCTGCCGAAAGTGTTACATTATGGCGAAAAATGGCGCAAGCTAGCCAAGGTGCACAACCAGCAGAATTTTTGTCTACCCACCCATCGCATTCGACGCGTATTCAGGATTTGCAGGCGCATATGCCTAACGCCATGAAATTAAAGCAGCAAGCAAATGCCGCAGGTAAAAATCCTCGTTGTAAGAAGTAGTGCGCAGAGTATGCTATATGGACTAAAGTTGGATAGAGATGGGTGCGTGTTTGTTGTTAAATTAACTTCCCTGTTGTTGTTTTCAATGAATTACTATGACTAAAACTGGTGTCATGAATTTAGTATATGCCATCATTATTTGTTTGCCAATATGATATGGGCAGCAGATGGGGTTATTGATGTTGCCCGTTTTTCACAAGGAGATATGAATAACTGGCAGACAAAAGTATTTGCTGGCGAAACCTACTATTCGTTACAAAATTTAGATGGACAAAATGCGCTACGTGCTGATAGCAGTGCTTCTGCTTCAGGGCGTTTCGAGCAATAAATATTGATCTCAGTAAGACACCGCTACTTTATTGGAGATGGAGAGTTGATAGCGTATTGACCAGTATTGATGAGCATTCGCGTGCTGGAGACGATTATTCTGCTCGAATTTATGTCGTTCTTCTGCTGGTTCGGCATTCTGGCGGACACGTACTATTAATTATGTATGGTCAAGTAATCAGACAATCGGGAACAGCTGGCCGAGTGCTTATTTCGACCGAGAATGGTAGAATAACGTTATGTTTTTTGGTCGAAATGGTTAACAAAAATGCTCACTCAAATTAGCGCTACCTATCAAACCAATCTATTCGGAACTGACTTACTGTTACAGCTTGATCCAAATGATCCCCTGCTCAAGCAATTAGAAAACCTGAGTGATGAGATTGCTGTTGTGCAATGGAAGCGCAATCCTTATTACCAAGCATTTTGTGGCATGGAAGAGTTTCAACGGGCACTGCCGTGTCACAGTACAGAGCTCGTGCATTTTCGCTACGTGAAGAGACGGAGCCAAAGCTAAAAAAGCACTAAAACGTCTCAGAACGATAGCTCACGCTTTGTTTCGTGAATTGAGAAGAGTGCTGTCACTGCACTACCTGTTAGATTGTTACCAGCGAGATTTTCTGTTTTACGAACAGATGTTGAGTCAACAACCAAAAGGTAAGAACAAAATCTATTCCCTACACGAACCACAAGTGTATTGCATTGCCAAAGGAAAAGATCACAAGCCATATGAATATGGCAGTAAAGCAAAAGGCAACTTGATTGTTGGCGTTGTCAGTTATGAAAAGAACCTGCATGATAGTAAGACTTTGCCAGAGATATTGAGTCATGTTAAAACTTCACGAGGAGTTGCCACTAGACAGGCAGTATGTGATCGCGGCTATCGCGGCAAGAGTCAGGTCAATGAAACTCAGATCATCTGCCGAAAAAAACCTTAAAGAAAGATACCCGCTACGAAAAGGATAAGAAGCGAAAACAATGCAGAAGACGAGCGGCAATAGAACCCATCATTGGTCACCTAAAGTTTGATTATAGAATGGCGAGAAATTACCTGAAGGGTGCGATAGGCGATTATATCAATCTACTATTGGCATGCTCTGCATGGAACCTAAATAAATGGCTGATGACTATTTTTTTGCTCATCTTCCTACAGAGAGAGAAATTGTATTTGAATAAAATGATGGAAGTTTAGTGTACTAAAAACATACGTTCTAACAGACAATCATTTCTCAATTGTGTTCCTCTGAATTGTGTTCCTCTGAAAAATACCCTGCCAGGACTTTTTTCAGAGCCACTAATTAGTTTTCAGTGTCTGGTGTATATATTAGAGCGTATGGAATAGCACAGAAGAAAAATGATCCTTGCTTAAGTAAGACTACCAATAGCAATAGAAGTAAAGTAAAATCTATGTCACAGTTATTTGTTGATTTTCGGTAACTCTCAGATTGCGAAGGGATTACAAGCATACTTAATCTTATGATGAATTGAGATTTATTAATTTTCGAATCAATTTCAACAATTAATTGTTATATAACCAAAGTAAACTTAAATTTTATTTTTTAGCCAACTTTGTCGTATAGAACGTGCCTGAGTAAAAGATTTCTTTAATGCTTGTGCATCACCATTTTCGAGTATTTTCTGCAAGCATACCAATTCATTTTTATAACTATCAATTTGTAAGATTAACGCTTCACGGTTGGCGATACAGATGTCACGCCACATTTCTGGTGAGCTACTGGCGATACGGGTAAAGTCACGGAAACCACTACCCGCAAAACGAAGTAAGTTGTCTGGATTATTTCCCGTGTTAATACAGAGGTGATTCATGAGTGTGAATGCCAGAATGTGGGGAAGATGGCTGGTTGCAGCGAGGATCTTGTCATGTTCGTCTGCTTGCATTTGTGAAACTTGTGCGCCACAACCTTCCCATAAATCGGTAACCCGTTTTATGGCGTCGTCGCTGGTCTCTGCCAGTGGAGTGAGTATTAAATGCTTCTTCTGAAACAGATTGGTTTGTGCGGCAGATACGCCACTTTGTTCAGCTCCTGCGATGGGGTGAGCAGGTACAAAGTTTTTTAAATTTTTTTTTATATAAATACGTGCTGCAGAAATGACGTCTTGCTTGGTACTGCCGGCATCAGTTATCAATGTTTCAGGTTCTAAATGGGGCGCTATTTGTGCCAGGATACTTGTGGTTTGCCCAACGGGCATGGCAAGCAGCAAGGCATTGGCATCTTTCATTGCGGAGGCAGTGTCGTCGGCGATCTCATCTATAACACCCTGGTCAATGGCGCGTTGCATATTTATCTTACTGCGCCCGATACCTACGATATGTTTGACCAGTCCAGCTTCACGCAGAGCCAGTGCGAATGACCCTCCGATCAGACCTACGCCGATAATGACGAGTTTGTTGAGTGCCGTATTTGTCATACTATGTTCTGATTAGCATATATATGCTCCGACCGATTGCTTGCGCTATTCCTTTTAGAGAACCCATTAGGTCTTTAAATTCTTGTGGATTGAGTGCTTGATCAGCATCGCACCATGCTTCGCAAGGATTAGGGTGTGTCTCCACCAACAGACCGTCACAGTACCCGCAGCCATCAACCATTCAGAAATCGTTGCAGATAAACCGCGCTTGAGAATAACAGGCTTGCTGATACGCCCTACTTCTTTCAGTAAATCGAAGTTTTGCATGTTGAAGGTTCCGAGTTGTTCCTCGGTAACATCTTTATTCATTATGATGGTCAAGTCAATTCTCCAATCGCATGCTCAAGTGATTGTAAGAATTTCTGATTTTCGGATTCTAGCCCAATCGTAACCCGAAGGTGTTGTGGCATTTCATAAATACCCAAGGGGCGTACGATGACCCCTTGTTGTAATAATTTTTGGTAGACTTTTTGGGTGTTTGTTTCATCGCCGGTCACACGAAAACTCAGGAAATTTCCATAAGAAGGGATATATTCAACCGCAAGTTGTCGCAATCCATTTGTCAGTTGTAACATGCCCGTACGGTTAAGCGCATAGGAACGCTTTACAAATTCAGTATCTTGTAGTGCTGCTAATGCACCAGCGAGGCCAAGACTGTTCACGTTAAACGGCTGGCGTATCCGATTCATCAAATTAGCTATATCAGTGTGTGCCAATCCAAATCCTACACGTATACCTGCAAGGCCATACGCCTTGGAGAAAGTGCGTGTAATAATCAAGTTAGGAAATTGTTCTAGCCAATTAATACTGTCTGTTTTATGGGTCTCAGGTAAGTATTCATTGTAGGCTTCATCCAGCACTACTAGTACATCTTGGGATATGTACGTTAAAAAGTGTAATAATTCGTTGGTGTCGGACAGTGTGCCCGTGGGGTTATTGGGGTTGGCTATAAACACGATACGTGTTTCGGGCGTTATTGCTTCCAACATGGCAGAAAGGTTATGCCCATAATCACTTGCGGGAACTGAGATGCCGTGTGCCCCAATTGCTTGCACCACAAGGGGATACACTGCAAAAGCATGTTGTGAATAGACTGCAGCTGCACCAGGTTTAAGAAATACCCGTGCCGCAAGATCCAGAATATCATTAGAGCCGTTGCCCAGTATAATCTGCTCGGTATCTATGGCATAACGTTGAGATAACGCGTTCTTTAATTCAAAACCACTGCCATCTGGGTAGCGCGCAGTTTCGTTGAGTGTATTAAGTATTGCTTCAATTGCTAAAGGACTGGTTCCAAGTGGGTTTTCATTGGATGCAAGTTTGATGACATGAGGCTCCTCCAATCCCAATTCTCTCGCCAATTCAGAGATTGGTTTGCCTGGCTGATAAGGTTGGATGGCACGGATGTATTCAGGAGCGAAGTCACAAAGGTTCATATGATCAAGTTTGTCCACAATGTGCAGATAGGTTCACAGAAAAATAAATTAAGGGTTATGGCAAATAAATTGTAATCGTAATGCTCATCCGCACATTATGCTGCAGGGTAGGAACCGAGTATCTTTAGAAATGTTGCTTTTTCATTCAGTTCCTCAAGTGCTGCGGAGACATTCTTATCTTGCTGGTGGCCTTCAATATCAACAAAAAACACATATTCCCATAAGTCGGTACGTGAGGGGCGTGATTCAAATCGACTCATGCTGACATCATGTTGTGCCAGTGGTGCTAGCAATCCATGCATTGCACCTGGGCGATTATTGGTTGTCATGACCAGTGATGTTTTATCTTTACCCGAAGCCGTGACATCTTGTGAGCCAATGACTAAAAAGCGTGTTGTATTCATTGGGTCATCTTCGATGTTTTCAGCACAGATAGCCAGCTTAAATATATCTGCAGCTCTTTTGCTCGCTACTGCCGCAGTATTTTTTTCTTGAGTAGCCAATCGGGCTGCATCCGCGTTGCTTGATGTGTTGATATGTGCTGAATCAGATAATTGAGGTAAGTGCTTATTTAGCCATGAACGGCATTGGGCGAATGATTGAGGATGTGAAAAAATTTTAGTAATTTGAGAAAAGTCAGTGTTCTGCGCCATCAGGAACTGATGGACGGGTAAGTGGATTTCACCACATACGGTTAAAGATGTTTGTAATAATAGATCCATTGTTCTACCCACGGCACCTTCAGTCGAATTCTCTACCGGCACAACGCCATAATTAGCCATACTGGATTCTACTTTGTGAAATACTTCGTCAATAGAATCACAGGCTAATGTCGTAATGGCTCTCCCAAACCGTTTTAAAGCAGCTTCTTCAGAAAAAGTTCCACATGGGCCTAGGTAAGCCACGGTCATGGGCTTTTCCAATGCGCGGCATTGCGACATAATTTCAGTGAAAAGTTGTGCAATCTGCTCGGCTTTTAAAGGACCGGCGTTTAATTGTTGCAAGCGTGCCAAGACTTGAGCTTCTCGCTCAGGACGGTAGACAATATCACTTTTTTTTATCTTTCCAATCTGTTGTGCAAGCTCAGCACGTGCGTTTGCCAGCTTGAGTAATTCATTGTCTATGGAGTCAATTTTGTCGCGTAATTGTTTAAACGGTTCGTTCATTGTAAGAAGGAGTGTTGGGCTTAACAATAATTATTCGTTCACAATCGGTAGATAGCGTGCCATTAATACACCAGGGATCATGGCAATATCATCCAGAACTTCCGGTGGCACGGGGCTATCTACATCTACCAGTGTATAGGCCATTTCGCCCCGTGATTTGTTGGTCATATTGTGTATATTTAGTTCCGCATTTGCCATATTTGTAGAGATTTGCCCCAGTATGTTCGGCACATTGGCATTGGCAACAGCTACCCGATAGGGAGATTCGCGTTCCATTAATACATTAGGGAAATTGACAGTATTCGTGATATTCCCGTTCTGTAGATAATCCATAAGTTGGTTTGCGACCATAACCGCACAATTTTCTTCTGCTTCTTTAGTGGATGCGCCTAAATGTGGCAATGTAATCACATTCTTCTTATGATGTAACTTTTGACTGGGAAAGTCACAAACATAGTATTTTATTTTGTGGGCTTTAATACCTGCTAGAACTGCGTTTTCATCCACAACACCGTCACGTGAGAAATTTAACAAAATTGTATCTTGCTTCATCTCATTTAAATTTTCGGTGCTAATGAGATGACGTGTTGTATCAAGCAATGGAACATGCAGAGAAATTATGTCGCTACGACGTAATAGGTCTTTAATGTTTTGTGCTTTCTTTACTTCTGCTGACAAGCTCCACGCAGAGTCTATGCTGATTTTTGGATCAAAGCCTATGACTTTCATACCAAGTTTGATGGCCGCATCTGCCACCAATCTGCCGATCTCACCTAGACCAATAATGCCCAATGTGCGTCCAGGTAATTCTATACCTGAGAATTGTTTTTTGCCAGCTTCGGCCTGTTTATGTAGTGTGACATCATCACCTTGTAAATCATCAACAAAACCAAGGGCCGGGATTAAATTCCGTGTTGCTAACAACATGCCAGCGAGTACCAGTTCTTTTACTGCATTGGCATTGGCCCCAGGCGTATTAAATACTGGGATGCCACGCAGACTCATCGCCTTTACAGGGATATTATTGGTGCCTGCTCCCGCACGTCCTATTGCTAGCACACTATCTGGGATGTCCATGTTCAACATGTTATGTGAACGTAGCAAAATTGCATCTGGGTCAACGACATTATCACTTATTTGGTAGTGAGTATTTGGGAAACGCTCCAATCCAAGCGGCGATATTTGATTCATGGTAAGGATATTAAATATCTTGTAATGATGTTCATGCATATTTGCTTGCGAACCCTTTCATAAATTCAACTAGTTTTTCGACACCTTCAATTGGCATGGCATTGTAAATCGATGCACGCATTCCACCCACCGAACGATGGCCTTTTAACTCAATTAAGCCTTGTGTTTTGGCCTGTTCCAAAAATGTTTCATCGAGATCAGGGTTTTTTAATGTAAAAGGTATGTTCATACGTGAGCGGTCCGATTCGGCAACTGGGCAGCGATAAAAATCAGTCGTGTTAATTAAGTCATATAATAAGTTCGCTTTGGCAATATTGATCTTCTCTATTGTAGTTAGCCCTCCCAATTTCTTTAGCCATGCTAATACGAGCCCAGTCATATATATGCTATAGGTAGGTGGCGTGTTATACATGGAAGCATTGTCAACATGCGTTTTGTAATCAAATAAAGTGGGTGTTCCCGCTAAAGGTTTGCCTGGTAGGTCTTCACGTATGATAACTATAGCCATTCCTGCAGGCCCCAAGTTTTTTTGTACCCCTGCATAAATTAACCCAAACTGAGTTACATCCAGCGGACGTGACAAAATATTTGAAGACATGTCTGCAACCAATGGAATGTCACTATCCAGGTGTTTCAACGACGGTATCCAGTTAAACTCTACACCGCCAATGGTCTCATTAGATGTGTAATGCACATATGCAGTGTCTGGATCCAGTTTCCATGTGTCTTGCGTGGGTGTATAAGTAAAAAGAGCATCTTCCGACGAAGCTGCAATGTTTACAACGCAGTATTTTTTTGCTTCATTGATTGCTTTCTGAGACCACTGCCCAGTATGGATGTAATCGGCCTTTTTCTTTCCGCGTAGTAAATTTAGTGGAACCATGGCAAACTGACTGGAAGCGCCACCTTGCAGGAATAGCACCTTATAATTGTGGGGTATTCCAATAAGCTCACGTAAATCAGCTTCAACTTTTGCAGCGATGGAAATAAATTCCTTGCTACGATGGCTCATTTCCATTACTGACATGCCACTGTTATGCCAGTTAAGCATTTCATCACGTGCTTGTTGTAGAACTTCCTTTGGCAAGACTGCAGGTCCTGCACTGAAGTTAAAGAGTTGATCCATGGAAGTCAGATTTTGATATAAATTATATTAAAAAGATATAACGATAGAAGAATAGTTTAATAATATTAAACTATTCTTCGTCGTCCTCTCCTTCGCCTTCGATTACCCTCTCAAGTCCGGCAAGTTTTTCACCTTCATCCAGATTGATTAGTGTAACACCTTGTGTTGCACGGCTCATTTCGCGAACTTCGTTTACGCGCGTACGAATGAGTACGCCCCCCGTTGTTATGAGCATAATTTCATCATCTGGTTTAACGAGTCTAGCGGTGACTACTTTTCCATTACGACTATTAGTTTTGATGGCAATCATGCCTTGAGTGCCACGGTTGTGGCGTGTGTATTCGCTGATTGAAGTGCGCTTGCCGTAGCCATTTTCAGTTGCAGTTAATACAGCCAGTTCTTCATTCTCAGCTACAAGTAAAGAAATAACGCTATGTCCAGCACTAAGTTTCATACCGCGTACTCCTCGTGCATTGCGCCCCATGGGACGTACGTCATTTTCATCGAAACGCATTGCTTTGCCATTGTCTGAGAACAGCATGACATCATGTTTACCTTCAGTCAGTGCGACGCCAATGAGGTAATCGTCCTTATCTAATCCAATCGCTATGATCCCACTATTGCGTGGTCGAGAAAATTCAGATAACGCGGTTTTCTTGACGGTGCCAAAAGAAGTTGCCATAAATATGTATCGATTCTTATCGAACGATTTTATAGGCAAAATTGCATTAATTTTTTCACCTTTTTCCAGTTGTACCAGATTAACGATAGGCCTGCCACGTGATGATCGACTTCCCTGCGGCACGGCATAAACCTTGATCCAGTACACGCGACCTCGGCTTGAAAAACACAGAATATAATCGTGGGTATTAGCAATAAACAGGTTGTCAATAAAGTCATTTTCTTTTGTGCCAGTTGCTTGCTTTCCTCGTCCGCCACGTTTTTGTGCACGATATTCATCTAATAGTTGAGATTTGATGTAACCGCTGTGCGACAATGTAACGACTACATCTGTTGGCGCAATTAAGTCTTCCATGCTCAAATCTTGGGTACTCACTACAATTTCACTCCGACGTTCGTCGCCAAATTGCTGTTTAATGGCAAGAAGATCTTCAGTAATAATGCTAGTGGTGCGTTCTGCATTGGCTAGAATATCAAGATAATCAACGATTTTACTCATAATATCTTTATATTCTTCAACAATCTTATCTTGTTCTAATCCTGTTAAGCGTTGCAAGCGTAGTTCTAGGATTGCCTGTGCTTGTGCATCAGTCAAACGATACCCTTCTGTTTGCAAACCAAACTCTGCTGATAGGTCGTCTGGGCGCAGCGCTTTGGCATTGGTTGCGGCACGTGAAAGCATTTCTTCTATCAATTTAGAATGCCACATACTTGCCATTAGAGATGCCTTGGCTACGGCAGGTGTTGGTGCGGCTTTGATCAAAGCAATGATTTCATCTACATTGGACAGTGCTACTGCCAAGCCTTCTAATAAATGGCCGCGCTCACGTGCTTTCTTAAGCTCAAATACAATACGCCGTGTTACAACTTCACGGCGGTGACGTAGGAATGCATCCAGGATTTGCTTTAGATTCAGCAGACGTGGTTGCCCATCTATTAAAGCAACCATGTTCATGCCGAAGGTGTCTTGCATTTGTGTTTCTTTATACAAGTTATTTAAAATTACTTCGGCAACTTCACCACGCTTGAGTTCAATGACCACGCGCATACCTGATTTATCTGACTCATCGCGTAAATCAGAAATGCCTTCCATCTTTTTATCTCTAACCAGCTCCCCAATACGTATTAATAAATTAGCTTTATTTACTTGGTATGGTAATTCATCGACAACAATACATTGGCGACTGCCTTTTTCCATGTCTTCGAAATGCGTGCGCGCGCGCATTACCACGCGGCCACGTCCCGTATGATAGCCATCTCTTACGCCGGAAATTCCATAAATGATGCCTGCAGTTGGAAAATCGGGTGCTGGAATGCTTTCAATCAACTCATCGATACTGACTTCAGGGTTATTGAGTAGCGCGAGACATGCTTCCACGACTTCGTTTAGATTATGGGGAGGTATGTTGGTTGCCATACCCACCGCAATGCCAGAGGAACCATTAATAAGTAGGTTTGGTATTTTTGAGGGAAGGATTAATGGCTCTTTTTCAGAGCCGTCATAGTTAGGCCCAAAATCTACTGTTTCTTTATCAAGATCCACTAAAAGTTCGTGGGCAATGCGTGACATCCGTATTTCGGTATAACGCATAGCCGCTGCGTTGTCTCCATCGACCGAGCCAAAGTTACCCTGACCATCAATCAACATGTAACGCAGTGAAAAATCTTGTGCCATACGGACAATCGTGTCATATACAGCGGTGTCACCATGCGGGTGATATTTACCAATTACATCACCAACAATACGTGCGGATTTTTTATATGGGCGATTCCAATCGTTGGAAAGTTCATGCATGGCAAACAGTACACGCCGATGTACTGGCTTTAGACCGTCACGAACATCCGGTAGTGCACGTCCAACGATTACACTCATGGCGTAATCAAGATAGGATCGCCGCATCTCCTCTTCGAGGCTGATGGGCAAAGTTTCCTTTGCGAATTGATCCATGTTTTTAATTAATTGAGAAGCAGTAGGTTACGGTACAGGAATTTTTTAATCGTACGGGCATTTTTTTATCAAATATCAACGCAAATAACTGCACATTCTAACATGCTGTCACTATTTCTCTGTAACTTTGAAACGGATGTGTCAGAAAATTTGCCATGAACCGCTTGATATTGATGTGATATAGAAAAAAAGCTTGAAAAAGCTGAATAAATAGGTAAAGATGCTGGTTTTTTAAAATTTCTCCGCTATGAGGCGATATCGATATCGATATCGCAGTGAATAAAAAAGCCGAGAAACTGAGTGCCTATCTTGTGTCAAATCTGATGAATACTTACTCGCAGCTTCCTGTTACCTTTGCTAAGGGTGAGGGGGTGTGGTTGTGGGATAACCAAGGACAACGTTATCTGGATGCATTGGCAGGTATTGCTGTATGTGGATTAGGACACTGCCATCCAGGCTTTACCAAAGCACTTTGTGAGCAGGCCGCAACATTAATCCATACTTCCAATCTTTATCATATTGAAAAGCAAGAACAGTTAGCTGCCCGACTAGCTGAATTGTCAGGAATGGATAATGCGTTTTTCTGTAACTCAGGCGCAGAAGCCAATGAAGCAGCTATTAAATTGGCTCGACTTTATGGGCACAATAAGGAGATAGACGTACCCACTATTGTTGTAATGGAACAATCTTTTCATGGCCGCACCATGGCAACCTTAACTGCGAGTGGTAACCGTAAGGTACAGGCTGGGTTTGAACCATTGCTGTCAGGTTTTGTGCGTGTTCCATATAATAATTTAGATGCAGTGACGCAGGTTGCGGTCAATAATAAAAATGTTGTTGCCGTATTAGTAGAGCCATATCAGGGTGAAGGTGGCGTTAATATTCCACAGGTGCACTATTTGCAGGGTTTGCGTGATTTGTGTAATCAATATGGTTGGTTGTTGATGTTAGATGAAGTACAGTCTGGAATTGGACGTAGTGGAAAATGGTTTGCTTTTCAACACAGTAATATCACGCCAGATGTCATGACGTTAGCTAAGGGCTTGGGTTCTGGTGTGGCTATTGGTGCCTGCCTTGCAAGTGGCGTGGCTGCAGATCTTTTTAAGCCGGGTAACCATGCTTCTACTTTTGGCGGGAATCCGCTTGCTTGTGCTGCAGCACTTGCGACATTAGCTATTTTGGCAGAGGAAAACCTGATTGATCATGCTATGAATTTAGGTAATTTCATGCGTAATAGGCTAAAGGATCAGCTCGCAAATGAGGCGGGTGTCGTGCAAATTAGAGGGCAGGGATTGCTGATTGGTGTGGAGCTTTCTATACCTTGTAGTGGATTGGTGAAAAAAGCTTTAGAAAAGAAATTGTTGATCAATGTAACATCAGATAAGGTTGTTCGTTTATTGCCAGCATTAGTAATGCAGCAAAGTGAATCCGAGCAGGTAGTTGATACTACTTGCACGATAATCAAGGAGTTTCTGAGTGAACAGGTTGTATGATGTTGTGTAATAGAGCGTCATGGGAAAAGTATCTGATTCATGGTTTAACTATAATATGCAATTAAAGCATTTTCTGCAGTTTAAAGATTTTAGTCGAGAAGAATACGAGTACTTGTTTGAACGTACACGCTGGATTAAGCACGAATTCAAACAGCGTCGACGATACTGGCCGCTGACTGATCGATCTTTAGCAATGATTTTCAATAAGAATTCTACGCGTACGCGGTTATCATTCGAAGCAGGTATGCATCAGTTAGGTGGTACGGCAATCTATCTTTCAACGAGAGATACCCAATTAGGGCGTGGTGAGCCTGTAGAAGATGCAGCGCGAGTCATTTCAAGTATGGTTGATATTATTATGATTAGAACCCATGAGCATGATATCTGTGAACGGTTTGCTGAAAATTCAAATGTGCCTGTTATTAACGGACTGACTGATGAGCATCATCCTTGTCAAATAATAGGTGATATTTTTACTTTCGTTGAGCAACGAGGGAGTATTACAGGTAAGACTGTGGCATGGGTTGGTGATTCAAATAATATGTGTAGTACGTGGCTGCAAGCAGCGGAAATATTCGATTTTAAAGTGCATGTTTCTACGCCACCAGGTTATGAAGTCAAGCCAGAATGCATTGGTTTAGAAAATGTCAGGCACTATAAAAAATTTACTTGTCCTGGCGATGCGGTGAAGAATGTTGATCTGGTTACGACTGATGTATGGACCAGTATGGGGTTTGAGGCCGAGTCAGAGAAGCGAAAAAATGATTTTTCTGAGTTTTGTGTGGATTCAGAAATGATGTCTTTAGCTAAGAAAGATGCTTTATTTATGCACTGCTTGCCTGCCCATCGAGGAGAAGAGGTTTCTGCAGAGGTCATGGATAGTCCTCAGTCAGTTGTTTGGGAAGAGGCTGAGAATCGTTTGCATACACAAAAGGCATTGATGGAATACTTGTTATTGGGAAAAAGATAGCTAGCGTTTCATCAGTTTTACTTGATAGTGTCTGGGAATGCAACGTTAATTCGCCCCTTGCTAAAAGCAAACAGAAAAAGAATTTTATTAAATTAGAGAAGAATGAAAAAAATTAAAAAAGTAGTCTTGGCTTTTTCTGGTGGGCTGGATACTTCTGTGATTCTAAAGTGGTTGCAGGATACCTATCATTGTGAGGTTGTAACATTTACAGCTGATATTGGTCAGGGGGAGGAGGTTGGGCCAGCGCGCGCAAAAGCGGAGCAATTGGGCGTAAAAGAAATTTATATAGATGATTTGCGGGAAGAATTTGTACGAGATTTTGTGTTTCCGATGTTTCGCGCCAATGCCATTTACGAGGGTGAATATTTGCTGGGTACAAGTATTGCACGCCCATTAATTGCCAAAAGACAAATTGAGATAGCGAATGAAACAGGAGCGGACGCAGTTTCACATGGTGCTACAGGTAAAGGTAATGATCAGGTACGTTTTGAATTGGGATATTATGCGTTACAACCTGATATATGTGTCATCGCACCATGGCGTGAATGGGATCTGACGTCAAGAGAAAAATTGATGAAGTATGCGGAGCAGCATGATATTCCAGTAGAAATGAAGCGGAATCTTGGTTCACCCTACAGTATGGATGCAAATTTGTTGCATATTTCCTATGAGGGTAGAATATTGGAAGACCCAGCAAAAGAACCTGAGGAATCAATGTGGCGCTGGAGTGTTTCGCCAGAGCAAGCGCCAGATGAGGCTGAATATTTAGATTTGCAATTCGAGCAAGGTGATGTGGTTGCACTCAACGGCAAGAAGTTGACAGCAGCAAAAATACTGACAAAACTTAATCAACTGGGTGGTAAGCATGGCGTTGGACGTTTAGACTTGGTCGAGAATCGATATGTCGGCATGAAGTCACGTGGATGTTATGAAACACCAGGCGGGTCTATTTTACTACGTGCGCATCGTGCAATAGAATCTATCACGCTGGATCGTGAAGCTGCGCATTTAAAGGATGAGTTAATGCCGCGCTATGCGACTTTGGTTTACAATGGTTATTGGTGGAGCCCGGAACGAAAAATGATGCAGGCAATGGTTGATGCGTCACAAGTTAGTGTAAATGGGTGGGTTAGAATAAAGCTGTATAAAGGGAATGTCATTGTAGTTGGACGAGATTCCCAGACTGACTCGTTATTTGATTCTAATGTTGCCACGTTTGAAGAAGATGAAGGTGCATACAATCAAATGGATGCCGCAGGTTTTATTAAGTTAAATGCTTTACGGTTGCGAATTGCAGCTGGGATTAAAAAAAATAATAATAGTTTCAAAAGTTGATCAGATGTCACCAAATAAGATTTGTTAGCGAAATCGTAAATTGCGACGTATTATTCTGAATTCGTATAAAAGTTTTTAAGGAGGTCCGTCTCAGTCACCTCAGTCAAAAGGAGTAATGATGCCATCATTTGATATAGTCTCAGAGGTTGACAAGCAAGAAGTAAGAAATGCAGTAGAGCAGGTTAATAAAGAAGTCAGCACACGTTTTGATTTTAAGGGTTCGGACGCGCGGGTTGATCAATCCGATTTTATTTTAACAGTGTTTGCTGATGACGAATTTAAGCTTGGACAAATATTCGATGTTCTCAGGTCTAAGTTGACTAAACGTAAGATAGATGTGCGTTGCTTAGATCAAGGGCAGATAGAAAAAATCAGTGGGAATAAAGTAAAGCAGATTGCAACTGTGAAAACAGGAGTTGAAACAGAGCGGGCAAAAAAAATTGTAAGGCTTGTTAAAGACAGTAAGCTAAAAGTGCAGGCAAGCATACAAGGTGAGGTAGTACGAATCACTGGAGCGAAAAGAGACGTATTGCAGGAAGTGATACAGTTGATAAAAAAAGCAATTGTAGATTTTCCATTGCAGTATCAGAATTTTAGAGATTAGTTCAAGTGTTTCTGATAGAGGTGCTTGATTGATTTAGAGTGATTAACTGTTTATATAATCACTATCTAGTGATCTTCAGCTTGACACGGCTCAATAAAACCCATAGAATCCGCTCTCTTTTTTATCGCGACTTTAGATCAACTTATAAAGTTGAGAGGCGCGATTTGCTAACGAGATTAGCAGTTAAAGAATAGACAAATAACAAGAAAAATAGCGGATAAAATACGGGCGGCCATACGGTCGTCCCAGTTTTTTAGGAAACAGTAATGCCGACAATCAGTCAGTTAGTTCGTAAGCCTCGCGTAGCAAAACGTGTAAAGAGCAATGTACCTGCACTCGAAAATAGTCCGCAGAAAAGAGGTGTATGCACAAGGGTATATACCACAACACCTAAGAAGCCAAATTCAGCGCTGCGTAAAGTTGCTAGAGTGCGTTTGACAAATGGATACGAAGTGTCAAGCTATATTGGTGGTGAAGGGCATAATTTGCAAGAGCATTCTGTAGTGCTTATCCGCGGTGGCCGCGTAAAAGACTTGCCAGGTGTTCGTTACCACACAGTTAGGGGTAGTTTGGATACAGCTGGAGTGAAGGATCGTAAACAAGGTCGATCCAAGTATGGATCCAAGAAAGCTAAGACAGCGTAGTCCTTGATTCAAAAGTATTGTTATGCAGTAAAAGTGTATAACCAGATGTAACATTAATGGGGTTAAAGAATGCCAAGACGCAGAGAAGTTCCAAAACGTGAAATATTGCCAGATCCAAAATACCATAATATAGAATTGGCGAAATTTGTTAATGTATTGATGACACGTGGGAAAAAATCTGTTGCAGAAAGAATAATTTATGGAGCGATGGATCAGATACAAAAAAAATCAGGTGGTGATCCATTAGAAATCTTCATTCAAGCGTTGTCAAATGTGCGGCCCATGGTTGAAGTAAAGAGCCGTAGAGTAGGTGGTGCTAATTATCAAGTGCCTGTTGAGGTTAGATCTGTGCGACGCAATGCGCTTGCAATGAGATGGTTGCGAGATGCCGCCCGTAAAAGAAGTGAAAAGTCTATGGACGTGAGGCTGGCTGGTGAACTTACTGAAGCTGCAGAGGGACGTGGTGGCGCAGTCAAAAAAAGAGAAGAAGTGCATAGAATGGCAGAATCAAATAAAGCATTCTCACATTTCCGTTTCTAAAAAGTAAGCATTAATTTAAAAATTTAAATTGTGTGCCCATCTATATCAACTGGGTGCAAATTTAAGGCAATAATATAAAGACAAGGCAATAATATCGTGGCAAGAAAAACCCCCATTGAGTGCTATAGGAATATCGGAATAATGGCGCATATAGACGCAGGTAAAACAACAACGACAGAGCGCGTGCTGTTTTATACCGGTGTTTCGCACAAGATAGGGGAAGTGCATGATGGTGCTGCGACGATGGACTGGATGGAGCAGGAGCAGGAAAGAGGGATTACGATAACCTCAGCCGCTACAACATGTTTTTGGCGAGGGATGGATGGAAGTTATCCTGAGCATAGAATTAATATAATAGATACGCCGGGACACGTTGATTTTACGATTGAAGTAGAGCGTTCATTACGTGTTTTAGATGGAGCGTGTACGGTATTTTGTGCGGTCGGTGGTGTGCAGCCACAAACTGAAACAGTTTGGCGTCAAGCAAATAAGTATAAGGTGCCCCGACTTGCTTTTATAAACAAAATGGATAGATCGGGTGCAAACTTTTTGCGGGTCTATGAGCAAATAAAAACACGGTTAAAAGCAACGCCCGTTCCGATACAGCTGCCAATTGGTGCAGAAGATAAATTTGAAGGCGTTGTTGATCTGGTAAAAATGAAGTCAATTTACTGGGATGATGCAGATCGTGGAGTAAAATTTGAAGAACGGGAAATAGTTCCTGAGATGCTGGCAGAGGCAAAAAAGTGGCGAGAAAAAATGCTTGAAACAGCAGCGGAAGCCAGTGAAGAGCTTATGAATAAGTATATTGAAGATGGGGACTTAGCGGTTTCGGATATTAAAAAGGGATTGCGAATCCGTACAGTTAATAATGAAATAGTGCCTATGCTGTGTGGTACAGCCTTCAAGAATAAGGGTGTGCAGGCGATGTTGGATGCTGTCTTGGATTATTTGCCGTCACCCCTGGATATTCATGCCATAGAAGGTGTCAAGGAAAACGGGGAAGCAGATAAGCGCACTGCAAATGATAGTGAGCCTTTTTCTGGTTTGGCGTTTAAGATTGCAACTGATCCATTTGTGGGGCAATTAATATTTTTCAGAGTTTATTCGGGTGTGGTTGCAACAGGTGATACCATTTACAATCCGGTAAAAGGACGTAAAGAAAGGATTGGACGAATTTTACAGATGCACGCTAATCAGCGCGCAGAGATTAAAGAAGTGCGAGCTGGAGATATTGCAGCAGCAGTGGGGTTAAAAGAAGCGGTAACGGGTGATACATTGTGTGATCCAAAAGCAATTATCACGCTGGAACGTATGGATTTTCCAGAACCAGTAATCCATGTGGCAGTAGAACCAAAAACTAAGATAGACCAAGAAAAAATGGGCATCGCGCTAAATCGGCTTGCGCAAGAAGACCCTTCATTCAGGGTGCGTACGGATGAGGAATCTGGCCAAACAATAATCTCTGGGATGGGTGAGTTGCACTTAGAGATCCTTGTCGACCGGATGAAGCGAGAATTTAGTGTTGAGGCAAATGTCGGTGCGCCACAAGTTGCCTATCGCGAAGCAATTAGAAAGCAGGTAGAAGTCGAAGGAAAATTCGTTAAACAGTCTGGTGGTCGTGGGCAATATGGTCATGTTTGGCTTAATATGGAGCCAAATGAGACTGGAAAAGGATTTGAATTTATCGATGCAATCAAAGGTGGTGCTGTGCCCCGTGAATATATACCAGCTGTTGAAAAGGGGTTAAAAGAAACGTTGCCGAGCGGTGTGTTGGCTGGTTATCCGGTTGTGGATGTAAAAGTCACGTTATTTGATGGCTCCTATCATGATGTCGATTCTAATGAAAATGCATTTAAAATGGCCGCATCCATGGCATTTAAAGATGGTATGCGTAAGGCAAATCCCGTGTTACTTGAGCCTATGATGGCGGTAGAAGTTGAATCGCCAGAAGACTTTATGGGGAATGTTGTGGGTGATTTGTCATCGCGTCGTGGCATGATACAAGGTATGGATGATGTGCCTGGGTTTAAAGTAATTAGGGCTGAAGTACCGTTGGCCGAAATGTTTGGATATTCAACTGCACTAAGATCAGCAACACAAGGGCGAGCGACTTATTCCATGGAATTTAAGCACTATGCGGAAGCGCCAAAAAGTATAGCTGAAGCAATAATAAATAAAAAATAATAGTTTTAAGATTGGGAATGTAAAGGATAATCATGGCAAAAAGTAAATTTGAGCGATCGAAGCCACATTTGAATGTTGGAACAATCGGTCACGTGGATCATGGTAAGACCACG
>CAXBGL010000013.1:0-25639 GCA_963975255.1 uncultured Nitrosomonas sp.
CCGTTTCAGGAAATACACGGTCTATCAATGGGTAACCGAGATCATGCGCCTGATACCACATCAGTTTTATCGGTAACTCGAGGTTTGGCTATCCAGAGCAGCCAGCACGATCGTTATATCATCGTGCTGCACCAGCGACCGCGCCTTCTCTGCGGGGAATGCTTCATAAAATGCCCCCTGGGTGTGCGTGTTCAAATTGTCGCAGATGACGACCACTTTTCTGGCAGAACGGTAGCGCGTTGTCAGCAGCCGTTCCATTTCAATCGCCCAGTCGGCTTTGGTCCTGTGATCGCGGACACGGACTTGACGCCAACCCGACAGAGGTTCCGTAAACAGGAATACGCTGGCGGTTCCACACCGCTCATATTCATAGTCGACTCGACGTGTCTGTTTTCTGGTTGCCGGTATGGGCTGGCGAACTTCTTTGCGAAGCTGAACGGGTTGCTCATCCATGCACAGCACGGGATATTCACTGTTGTAAGGGGCTTCATAGGTGTCCAGAACCTCTTCCATCGACGCAATAAATTCGGCGTCGGCTTCTGGTGAGATCACCCAGTACTGAATTTTGCGCTGTGTCATACCGTTTTTTTAAGCGTTTGACGAATTGTTTCGTGACTGATCGATTCGACCAGTCCCAGTTCCACTACCCGTTCTGCCAGCAGCCGAAGCGACCAGTTTGCATATCCTTTTGACGGTTTCCCCAGACGCATGGCAATCACCCGAGCTTCCTGTTTGCCGACAAGAACTTTCTGTCTCGGTGGTGACTCCCGAGTCTTGCCATTTAAGGCAATCTCAAACCCATCGACGACGAGCCGTTTGCGGAGATTTTCAACGGTCTGAACGCGACATGAAAACGCTTCAGCAATCTTCTTGTCTGTCCAGTTTGGTCCCCGCACATCTGCCTTCAGCAGAATTTCTGCGCGTCTTACTTTCTGAGGCGAACCTTTCAGTCGCTTGCGGACATCCGTAAGCGTATCTCGTTCCTTCTGCGATAGTCTGACGATGTATTTCTTTTCCATATCAGATCATCCTTGAATTGGAATACGTAAAGAATCTGAAAGTCAAACGATCTGTGCAACCCCATTTATGAATTCTGACGGAGCACTAGATCGTTCCAAACTGATCTACGTAGACGCTCCATTGTCTCTGAAACGAAAATGGTTGTTCCATCCTGTCCGTAATTGCCCACGGTGATTTCTTGCTCTCCCACATAAGCCCGCCGAGTGGAAGATTGAGCGGCCTGTTGTAACGTCTGAATCATTTCAGGAGATGCACGATGATGTATTTCCGCCTGCAACATTGCTTCTGGGAAGACAACGGCAATGTGGTGACCCAGTGAGTCACTGTCCTGCATGCGAGCACAGACAGTATTTATGTGACTCTGTACAGAATCTTTGGCGTGATGTCGCATCTGCAACACCGCCGGCAGCATGGTCTTGGCCTCTTCGTCGAGAGCGATCCTCTTTTCAACCACTCAATCTGATATTTCTCGACGAAAGTCATAAACGAGGAACAGTGTCGCCAACACCGCGAGTGGCAGATTAACCGCCAATAGTAGTTGAAAACGAATTGATCGAGTGTGAAGCGGCAAATTTAAGTTAATAGTTATTTCCTGGAAAATATTCTTGCCAGATAAGTTCTCGCGACACACTTGCTGCAGTTTCTTTCAAGTAACGTGACAGCCAGACTGAAAAACATCGAAGCATGATATATTATCGATGCTCGTCACCAACCAGTTAAACTCTCGTTTAGAATTTGGTAGGGTCACAATCGTGACTTTCGCCGCGCGATATGATCAATTGCCTCCTTGGTATCAAGTTCGCGGGTTGAGTTGCCCGTACGCACGAAGTACCACGCCCTCCCTTCATGCTGGACATACACAGGGCGTTCTGATGGCTCGATCAACACACGGCACACGTCACGGCCGTCGATTTCCTGGAAGACAGCGTGCAGCAACGTGCACACGTCACCGCCGAGTGCGTTTTTGACCAACTGCATCAGCAGCAATTCAAAGCCATCACGGTCCTTTTTTCGCAAGGTGGCGTAGTCATCTTCCAAGCCGACAATTGATCCATCATCGGCTACACCAACCAGTAGGTCACCACCATCATGGTTCAAGAACCCAGCAATCGTTTTGGCAATCACTATCTCGAGAGCCTTATTGCACTTCTTCTGACGGTGGTCCCACCGCAGCGAGGATTTGAACTCGACGACGTCACTTTCTCCCGCAGCGATGAGTAAGTGGATCGTCATCCCCAATTTCCGGTCCAGTTGAGAAACGAGGACCAGTTTCCGCGTGATGGCACGCGCATAGAGCCCCGATCCCATTCCCAATAATCCTCCGATCAGTGCAAACGCTCCGGTCATCAGCCACATTTTAGGCATGAAAGCGTTCCACATCCGCGATACAACCAAGTGAAGAACGCTGGATTGCGTAAGTTCCGGATGAAATTCGAAACAATAGATGACCATTGTCACGGGATGCAAAATCAAAATTCCCAGAATAACACCGCTCAGTGTATGAACCGGCACGATCCACTTCAGCCGATCATGATGCCGTTCTGTTAATTTTCCTCGGTTGTCAGGTTTCTCATTATGCGATAGCGCTTCTTCTCTTCGAGCGGTTATCTCGGTAACCATTTTGGTTGATGGATCTCGGTCGAATGTATGATTCATTTGATTTTGCCTTCCTTGCCGATAAACCATTACAATGCTAATGGTGCTTGTACCAACCGGATCCAAGGATGTCGTTCCAAGATGTTGTCTGGTGGCACTGGAAACATTGATCAACACGAGCGTGTGGCCGACCAGCAACGCGGGCTGAAATCATTTTGAAGTGCATCATGTAGTGACTGGGCGGTGCCTGGTGACATTGCGCGCAGTCCATTGAATTGGGGGATGGGTGTCGGAATTCGGCAATCATCCACTTGTCCGTAGAGTGGCATTGAGCACAGTCTTGGCCGAAGAGTTGGAAATGGCGGTCATCGTTTGAGTGGCAGGTGGCACAATTGAGGGCCACTTCGTCAGGCGTTATGTTGGCGTGCGGTGGCACCCATAACTTCGACCAAGTCAGCAATTTGTTGTTTACATCATCATCCTTCAATTGGCGCATACCTATCTTGGCCAGCATCACGTGGTCCATACTTGTCGCACGTTTTCCTCGGCCTTGATGCTCCAAGTGGCACTCTTTGCAGCTACTGATACTGGCATGGAACGACGTCGGTTGCCGTTGCAAAAGAGACTCGTTGTTGGCATGGCAGACGATGCATTTCGACGTCTCGATGCCGGTGACCGATGTGTGGCATGCGGCGCAATTGTTTTCCAAATGCGCATGAGCGGTCGACAATTGGCCGGGTTCGGCCAAGCGTTGCCAGGTTGCGGGTTGTTTCAGCGCAGATTCGCTCGACGTCATGATCCACAGAACGACGAACAAAATGCTTGCAACAATGTATATCCATTTGCCTTTCATGTGTTTTTTCAGCCCTGCTTTTTCTTCTGTCGCTCACGTACGAGTCTGATTTCCACTTTCAGGCGATCTGACTGACTGCTCAGAATATCTGCCGCGGAACCATTCCCGGATTTATGTTTCGCCTCGGCAAGTTTCTCCAACTCACTCGCCAACTTAATAGATCTCTCCAGCAGCTTGATCCGCTCTTCATGACTAGTGGCGAGTTCGAGTTTCACCAGCAGAAGTTGCTGACGCGCCTGTACAACAGACTCTATACCAGTTTCTCCGTTGCGATAAGCTTCTGTTTGTACTCTTACAAGTTGCGAAAGTACGAGCTGACGCTTCTGCAAAAGTTCAACGATGGACTCCGCGGTTACAGCCGTCGGTTCTTTACCGAATGAACCAGCGGACCCCACGGTCAGAATCGTCGCAATAAAGAAGCCGGTCACAAATTGATTAAGTCGAAGTGTCGTGTTCATGGTTTTTCTCCTGGGAACATGTCAGTTAAAGATCATGCTTACCTAAACCACCTCAGACCAAAATAGATCGCGAAGTACACGTGTAGAGCCAACAGTCCGTACAAAATGAACGAGATTATGATGTGCAACTTGAGCCACTTTCCAAACCACATTTTAAATTTCTCATGGGTTGCTATGGCGTACTCGACATCGGCAATGGCCTCGGCCAAGCGAACCATTTCGCGAGGGGACGAAGCAAAGGCATCATTTGTTTGCGGCAAGGATTTCTCTGTAAGGAAGAATCTCGCAGCCTGTCTGGAAAAGAAGCCAGTGAAGTTACGGACTATGAGGGTTTCCTGAGGACGATTCGCCAGTTCTTTCTTAGTGTGATCATAAATTATTTCCAATTCACCAAGCTGGGCATTCTTCTCGCGGATTTCTGTAGAGATCTGGTTCATCAGGTATCGTCCCACAAAGCCGCTGACCACAACCAGCAACGTCATCGCTGTCAGAGCGATACCAAGTGGGCTTTCGTACTTGTGGCCGCTATGGATCACTACCAGGATTGGTCCAGTGACTCCCGCATAAATGTGCCACGCCAGCAGTGTCCGCATGGAGACGTACTTTGTCACAACTTTCTTGAGTCGTTTTACGCGTTTGACGATCATATAAGCAAGTGGCACGAGCATCAGCAGCGCACCAGTCACACCGAACACTCCGCCCCATAAACTGCCTGCGAACCGTGGTGATTCGTGAAACGGGAAACCTAGCCAGGTGATGAGCATCAACACCACCAAACCAGTCACTACGATTTTTTCACGCTCTTTCATCTTCTTACGCTTCTACACTTACATTGCCGGATGATTTTGCTTGACAGGCAAGAATCATTCCTGTCTCTTTGTCTTCCGGTTCCAAGCCATCTTCAACTTCCATGGAAACTTTTCCTGACAGGAGTTTGACTACGCACACCCCACACGAGCCAACCCGGCAGGAATAGTCGATGTCAACGTCCACCCGCTCGGACGCCTCCAAAACGGTCTCGTCCGCCTGAAATTGTGTTGACTTGGCTGACTTACTGAAGGTCACCGTTCCGCCAGTCTCAGCGATGTCCGTCCCAGCCGCCTTCGCTCGTTCTTTGGCTCGTACTTGTGGTTTCTGTTCGCCTCCAAAATTCTCGGTGTGTATGCTCTCCATAGGCACTTTGAGTTTGAGCAGCATTTTCTTGGCTGCATCCATCATCGCAACCGGACCACAGATGTGAATCCGTCTGGAAGCAATTTCTGGCACCCACTCAGCTAATAAGTCTCGCGATAGCCTACCCTTCCGATAGCCATCCCTTTCCTCTTCGATGCGACTCATCGCAACGAAAACATGCAAATTCTCATGTTGCTCCTGAAGCCGCTTAAGTTCGGACTCGAAGATGAAATGCTCAGGGTCATGACAGGCCACGATAAAGTAGATGTCACCATTCCAGACCATGTCCGTCAGAGCGCGGGTGACACTCATCATCGGCGTGATCCCCACGCCACCAGCTATCAACACAATGCTGTCTGCCTCTTTGCCTGTGAATATGAATTTGCCACTAGGGGCCTGCACTTCGATTGTGTCGCCAACTTTTAATTCGTCGTGAAGATATCGAGAGCCCGCGCCATATTCTTCCCGCTTGACTGAGATCTCACAGTAGTATCCCTGGGTTGGCGATGAAGAGATCGTGTAACTTCGCCTGATCGGTTTTTCGCCGACCGGCAACGTGAGCGTGAGAAACTGACCTGGCAAATAATTAAAAGGGATGCCGCCCCCATGGCAGGCGACCAGCCGAAAAGTTTTTACGTCGGGTGTTTCCTGGTTGATGCGGGCCACCCGCAACCGGCATAGCTTCTTCTTACGAATCGGCAGGAGACCTGCTGAGATATCTGGCCGATCAGTTAATTCCTCGTCACTGGGGCAAGTCTCTTCCGAATCATTGCAACAATCGGCAACGGTTGCCGACTTATTGGAATCCTTCGAGGTTGCAGGATGCTCAGGTTCAGTCAGTGAATCTGATGGCGGACTGGTCGAGGGAGAAACCTTCGTCGTACTGGCACCTTCGTTAGCCGACTCGTCTGTGATAAGTTTATCAAGCAGCGCCGATGCACGACGCATCTTAAAGAAGTACATGGCAATCATAGCGGCAGCGAAGACACTCAGTAAAACCATCACTCCTGTGTGAAAGGGCGTCATGCCCCAGAGCCGAACTCCCGTCGGTTTCGCACCTGCAGGTGGCAGCAGGTGCATCTCGCGCTTAAACCATTGTAAAGCGACGTTGCGGGGAGCTTTACCCTCGTCGATTGCACGGTGAGCAGCCAAACCACTTTCAAATTGCGCTAAACCCTCTCGCATCTTGGCCGTGGCCACTTGCATCGCAGCGAAATCGTCGGTAGGTACGGTGTTGGTCAGTTCGTCAAGCCCAGTGGCTAGCAGTTTCGCGCCTTCCATCATCCGCTGGTGGGCTTCCTGTACGATCACAGCCCGCTCTTCCATGGGTAGGTCGGGCAGGTCCATCAGCTTGGGGTACAGTTCTTTGGTCTTGGGCGCGCCCATTCTCTCCATCATGACATCCATGCCGCTATCCTTCCCGCCTCCCATCATTCCGCCCATGCCACCACCTTTGCCGCCCCCCATCATGCCAGGGTTTTTGCCCGCCGGTCCTGCGTTACCTGCTCCAGCCTGTCCCGGGTGATGTTTTTTGTGCTCTTCGGGAGACACCTGCCCATAGGTGAGCGACGTTACCATGAACGCAAGCCCGAGCACAGCAAGGAACGGTACACTGGTCCAAGGGATTGCCCTAAAGTTCAGAATCAAGTCTTTACGCATGCTGTCTCCAGTCACTCTCACATCAGCTTTCATTGCGGCGATTAACTTACGCTGGTCTCGCTCTCATTTTTAATTTGAGACGATGCCGTTCGAGAAATATTGGTGGGTGCCTTGTGACTCAATCGCTTCGCTGATTCGGTTCAATCCATGAGCATAGGCTGCCGTTCGCATATTGATTGCGAGATTTGTCATCAGTTCGTATATCGCGTTGAACTCCCGAGCCATAATGCGCTGCAAGCGATCTTGTACTTCATCTTGCGTCCAATAATATCCCGCACGGTTCTGAGCCCACTCAAAGTAGCTTACTGTAACGCCCCCCGCATTAGCCAGAATATCCGGAACCACGAACGTGTTTCGTTTGTCCAAAATTTCTTCAGCAGCGCTTGTTGTGGGGCCATTGGCGACCTCGACAATCATTGGCGCCTTGATTCGGCTGGCGTTGTCAGCGGTTAATTGATTCTCCAGCGCGGCGGGAATCAGAATATCCACGCCCAATTCCAGCAGATCGGCATTGCTGATTGATTCACCCGTAGCTGGGTCATTTGTGGTACATTTGCACTTGGACTCAGCGTCTCCACAAACGGGACAATCACATACTGATCTTTCACTATAGACGCCACCAATCATCTGGCCTTCTTGTTTCAACTTGATGGCCCTTGGAATATCAAGTCCTTCGGCTCGATAGATACCACCTCGCGAATCACTGATGGCGACGATACGGTAACCGTCAGCATGTAGCAGTCGTGAGACGTGTTGTCCCGCATTTCCGAATCCCTGAACGGCAACACGAATGTCGGTTGGTTGCCAATCCTTCAGCTTCTCCAATTCCTTAATACAATAGTATGCTCCACGGCCCGTCGCGTCGTCACGCCCTAGACTACCGCCCAAAGGAATTGGTTTGCCGGTGATCACAGCCGGTATACGTTGGCGATGAATTTTTGAATATTCATCCATCATCCAACCCATAATCATGGCGTTTGTATACACGTCCGGGGCCGGAATGTCAGTTTCTGGCCCAACGAAGTCTGCGACTTGTCCGATAAATCCGCGGCTCAGCCGTTCCAACTCCATCCGTGAAAGTTGTTTTGGGTCAACAATCACGCCACCCTTTCCGCCTCCAAATGGGATGCCCACCACGGCACACTTGCAGGTCATCCAGAAGGCCAGCGCCTTTACTTCATCCAGAGACACGCCTGGGTGAAAGCGGATGCCACCTTTTGTCGGTCCACGTGTGTCGTCGTGTCGGACACGAAATCCTTGAAAAATCCGTAGCGAGCCATCATCCATGCGAACCGGTATTGAGACCTGCAGCACAGCCTTGGGGTGCCGCAGTCGTTCGATTGCCTCTTTATCAATAATTGTGAATTCAGCTGCCCGATCAAGTCGACTAATTGCGTCCTCAAAAATTCCGTTAATTACCTGTTTGGCCATCGTTACTACCTCTTGAAATCATGTCTGCTATAGCCTGTTCAAGGCTGAATGCTGACTCGGTTTAGAGAGCACCAGTCTCCTATAGTTCCTTAGATGCTGCTTAGGACGGCATTCTTCAGAATGTAGTAGATTTTTTTCTTCTTTTACGGCCTTGGCAACACAAGCCCTCCACGGCCAGCAATATTGGAACCACTATCCTGTCCCAATTGATCCCCGTTGATGCACGGCGCATCATATATATGACAAACGCAAAAACGTTCTCCACTTCCGGAACTTCGTCAACACGCCATGAGTTCGCGTCCGTGGAAATTACCTCAGTATCGGTGAAACGGCATTTCGTTGATTGATTCGTGCTCAGCGGCTGCACCCAATTTCTTCGTGGCCGTTGTGCGACGAGCATACCATTTCGCTGCAGGATAGGCAGTTAATCCGTGACTGAACACACTTAAAGCCACCGTCGCCATGGCTACTGCGAAGACCTCCTGCCGAGCAGGGATAGCAATTTCTTCCATCAGCACCAAAGCAAATACAATCGATGCAACTCCGCGTGGTCCGAACCAGCCGACAAACAAACGTGTATCCCGTCGCAGCCGTGTTCCCACAAGGCTCACTGCCACAGGCAGCATCCTTAGCACAGTCATTCCCATAATACTGTAGAAAAACCCAAGGAATGTGATGTTGGCAAAGGCCTGCGGCAGCAGGACGGCACCAAAAACTAGAAATACCAGCAACGTTAGTAACTGCCCTTCGGTCTCTGCGAATTCTCGAACTGCGCCGCAGAGTGCTCGCGAGACGTTTCCGATGGTCAGTCCTGCACAGAAGGCCGCAATGAAACCATTGCCGCCGACTAACTCGGCTGCACCAAAAGAGAGCAGTGCTAGGGCGAGTGTCGTGAGTTCGAGAAACGAATGACTGATCCACTCGCGTCGTGACGCATGCTCAATCAGTTTACCCCCGACGTAGCCAACTCCGATGCCGACCAGTGGACCAAGGCCGACTTGCATCGCGGTAAAACGAACCCAATACGCGGTCGACTCTGGATGCTCAGCCACACGTGCGCCGCACAAAAAGATCAGAAACAGTGGTAGACATAGCCCATCATTCAAACCACTTTCGACGCTGATGCTTTGGCGAATTCGAATCGGTACTAATTTATTCGTAACCACAACATGGGCCAAAGCGGCATCAGTTGGCGTCACAATCGTCGCCAATACAGCGGCCTGCCAAAAACCCAGTTCTTGGAATAACAACCAAGCGATAAGGGTACCGAAAGCAATACTAAGCGGCAGTCCAATCGTCAATAACCGGACCGGCAGATTATGTTCCCTGTACAGCAGTTTCAGGTCGATCCGCGATGCGTCTGTGAACAGGACTATGACCAAAGTCAGTTCAGCAAGAAAATATATTGCGTTGTTTGCCAGTTGGAATTCGAGTAGGCGAAAGCCCGCATCTCCAATCAACAGACCGAATAAGACGAAGACCATTGGTGCAGTGACGACACTCTGCCGCAATCGCGCCGAAACAAGACCGAAGAGAATGATTCCCAAGGCGATAATGGTGACAGATTTTATGTCCATGAGCGATCACCCGATGCCTCGCAGCTGCATTGAACGGTTGGGAAGTATCGGTAACAGATGGTTGTGCGGAACGGGTTCTCAGTCTGGCTCGTCGTTGAGTGGCTCAGACGCAATGATTATCGACGATGCTCGGTTAGATGGGCGCGTTGTTAAGACATTCAGAGTGATCTCGGCCTCCATGTAAAGGACGAATCGGCACATAGCGAATTTGACTCCCCACAGGGACTTATACAACCGTAGGGCAGGTTGGGATTCTGCCCTACGGTGACAGCTTGGTGTAGTCCTGACCCTCACGGTCAGATTAAGTCTTAACTATTTCAGGTTTCTTTTTGCCTGGTTAGTGATGGTGTTTAGCACCGCTGCCAGGCTTGGTCGCACAGACAAACATCGCGTCATCACCACACTTCGAGCAAACATGGTTCACTTCTTCGTTCTTTCCTTTGCCTTTACCGGTACCAACAACAGCGACACTACCGCCACAAGCGGCACATTTGTGCTTTTGGCCAATAGTCAGCATTTTGACATGCGATTTGTCCTTAGTCACATGCTGGACCATCACATGCTTGCACATGCTACACGCCATGGCAATCGAGTCTCCCGGCTTCAGAGCTTCCGCCTCTGCTTGGGTCTTGATGTGGTTCATATGGACCGCATCATGCCCATGATGAGCATCATGTTTTTTGTCATCTGCTTGGGCTGCAACGGACCACCACACCATCATCGAAATAGCGAGTGTAAGTCCAGTAGTGATGCTAAGCTTGCTGATGAGGTTAGTTTTCTTTGTCATGAGCGTGGCTCCTTTAACTAGTTAGTTGAGGACAAACATGGTTTTTCTGACCGTATATTGTGAACGTGCTGTTTTTCGTCTCTCCTTTCATTGCCCGTAATGTACGGGGAAAATCATACGACATCGACGAACCGGTTCAGCGTGCCGAAGTCATTCGGAACACATTTGGGGCATTCGTCCGAAGTCTGGCAGTTTGGCTCACAGCACCACTGGCCGTCCACGACGAACTTATATTCACTCCTCCCGGGTGGTAATTTCAATTCGGTAGTCCAGTTACCTTTGCCGTCCGTTGTCATCGGTGTTGCATCCATTTGCCAGTCATTGAATGTACCGGCCAAAAACACAACTTCAGCGTCTGGTGCGTGGCAGTTAAACTTCGTCGATTTTGTTTTTCGTTTTGACATAAAACTGTTCCTTGTTACATTACAAGAGGGTTTTTCGTCGAGAGTCTTAATGATTTCAGAATCTACTTGGGTGGACTTTGTCTTTGCCACAGAGGTGATGATTTGCTTCCCACCCCCAATTGACTGCCAGAATCAGACCTGGCAGCATTCAGAGCTTTGGCAGCATTTTGAATCGCTATAGTTGGATGCCGTGACAAACAAATCATTTGCTAAACGTGATCTCGTGCTTCTAGTTCACAAAATTCTGCTCATGGCAAATTACACGTTGCCGTAGCGGTGGTTATTGTTCGTATTCTTACTTATTCTTCATCTTGCTCTATAAAAAATTTAGTAACTATTCTCAGACCTTTTCCCGCGTGAGTGATGACTTAGTTCTATTCGCGCGCCCCCGTCGTCTTGTGATCCGGAGACAAGTTTCCGACGAGAGTTTGACGTTGTTCGTCAGTGAGAACCCTGGCTGCTTCCCCGACTGCTCGGATGTAGGCGATCCGCTTGTCGCTACGGAGTTTTTCGATTTCACGAATCTTGGTCTCAATCTTGGCCGCGGCGGGCGTCTCGGAACTGGTTAACACCCAAAGTTCCTGCTCTGCCTCCGAAATCCAACGGTCAAATGTGGCCTGACCCAACAACACCTTTTCCTTGATTTGATTCAGCTTGACTTGTTGTTCTTGAGTCAACGTGATGTGCTGTGAATGGTCGAGAAAAAAACTGGTGGCGCCAATATGATAGATGTGCGATGCGCCGGCAAACCCAGGCAATGCCGACGGCATCTGCATCTGCCCTATGCCTTTCATCTGTCCCATCATTGCCATTCCCGACATTCCTTTTCCATTCATCATTCCCATTTCAGACATTCGCTGCCCAGACATTGTTGCCATGCCCATGCCAACTTTTTTTCCCATACCTTTCCCCATCATGTCCTTCATCGGATTGCTTTTCATCCCGGAGCCCATTTTGCCATCGTGCTTTTGCTGTAACGTCATTTCGAGTTTCGCCACTTTGGTTTGTAAGTCTTGAATTTGAGCGGCTAACGATTGGTCACCGGTGGTTGACTTGCCTGAAGTGTGATTCGTGTGAGGACTACCTTTCGCTGTAGAACTTTGTGCGCAGACCGTCCTCAAACTGACTAAACTCAATAAGAAAAGGACTGCGACCAAAATCAAAACAATTTGAAAATTCTTGGTCCTTGTGGCGTAGTTCATTATAACGCTCCTCATTCAACTGATTTTTAACTGAGAATTTAGACGGAAACCTCATTTATTTCTGATTTTCGAGCTTCGCCTTCGTGTTATCATGGTGTCTTTGGCAGCATCATGTTTGTATTCCGCATCAATCTATTTTAAGGCCAGAGAGAACTTGCTGTCGTGAGCATTGAGGATGGTCGCTTTCTAAGCCATTTCCTCTTGGGCCTTTAGCAGCAATCGCTGGAACGAAGTGCGAGCGGCCTTGCCTCGACTCTGACAAACAAAATCAATGAGATCTTGAATTTCTCATCCGTCTAGATCCGAAGGCACCAAGAAAGAACAGCAACTTCCTTGATGAATCCCCTCTCGTTTGTAGGTATTCAATTTGTCAAAATATGAAATAATGCTCTCCTTCATTGTCTGTAAGGATCGCCAGTATTGTTGGAGAGATCAGAAACACTTACTTTTTGGGTGTGGTTTCCTTCTTACTATTGGCTAGTTCCTTAATTTCGAGTTTACGCATCAGCGCTGCATGCTCAGCCATCGCTTTTTCCAGCTCTTTGGTGATGTCACTGCAGCATTTCATCCCAGCAGTTCGATCGAACGTGTCCATCTGGCATTCAGCGTGTAGTGTCTTGTGTTGTGCTGTTGCATTCGTTAGATGGTCTTCAATTACCTTTAAGCTCGCCAGGACTTCTTTATCTCCGGCGTACTCTTTGCGGATCGTGGCGAGTTCCTTTTTCGTAGCGTCGATATTCCGCCCGAGTTCTGTGGACTCTGACCTTGCCAGTTCTGGGTCGATGGTTTGAGCATCACGAGTATAGTAATAGAGGTCACGAGAATAATCTCTCGCGTGACTCATGTTGCGCGATGAACGGAAAGTGCTCGACCCATAGTGAGGCTTTCCCATATATGGGCGCGATCCCGGCGGGGCAAACGCCGACAGATCTTTTGACAATATCGCAGGCGCGACGATAGCAAAACAGATTCCTGCTAATAAGAGACGTGAGTGTTTCATGATCTTCTCCCAAAAATATTTGAAATGTTAAATTGAACGCTATCGCTGGTATTGGATGCGTGATGATACCGGTTTCTTCACGACTTACTTTGAATTTGTAAATATCAGCTTTTTTTAGCTCACTTTGAAGAAATAGTGACCTGGCAACATTGAAATATAACTGCGGGAGAATTGGTCCATTTGGGTTGGCATAATCGACAGAACGAACTTAAAGGGGCCATTCTATTTATGTAATGAATCGCCTCCCCTGATGATGGAAGTGATTGAAATGTAATGAGTTCAGATTCAGATTGGAGATTTTCATCTCACCAGTTTCTGCATCGATTACATGATAGAGATGCAAGCGTAACCTCTATTGACTCTATGTCTGATTATGAAGATACTCCCGCAGTCTACCCAAATCTTTAGCATCTACATTTTTGCGACACATCCTGAAAAGATTGACGATTTCCAGATAGTTCGCCTGTAGTTCATTTCTGTATGGACCGATTTAAATGGATAGAAACTTCCTCGCTGACACAGGGCAGCAGAGAATAAAGGGTTTTTCTTTCATGTGGATGACTAATACAATCACGACTCGCATTTTGATCTGTCTAGCTATGCTGACAGTTCCATTGCAAGATCTACCTGCTGCTTCCTGTAACTGTAGCCTTGGTTGTTCTCTATCGTTCACGAACTGCTGTTGTTGTACGGGTGCACCAATCTGCCATTGTGGAGAGGGTACAGAAATCACGACAGACTCTGCCTCTGGTTGTGAGTCACAGTCAGAAAAAGACGCCTGTTGTATCGAAACTCAGGCTGCAGAACCTGGTTCATGCTCTTGCGGGACAAACTGTCATTGTGGTAAGCAAAGCCAGCCCGTTAGTCCCCTTGTACCGTCATCAGACGCGAAAAATCCTTCCGAAAAATTGGTGAGCCTGTCACAGTTGACGGTGGTGACGACTCTTGTCGATCAGCCACCAAAATTGGGAAAACCTCGCTGTATTTCAGCATCTCTGGTGTCCCTTGATCGCTGCGTATCTCTTTGCCGCTTCACGCTATAGGTTAGTTTTAGCAATATCTTTACGCGCTGCTCACACGTCTGTTTTTTTTCCCTGCGCTATCGTTTCGCAATCAGTAACAAATTTCTGATCGCATTAAACGATGCAAAGTCTTTAAAAATCCAGTATTAGGGTAGACCATGAGAATTGCTCAGCTTAGCGTGAACAGAATTCAGACTTGACTGTCGTAAGTCTGGGCCTTAAAACAAATGAGACTTTCCTTTTGACTGGTGTAGCGATGTTTCCGTTTTCTATTCACTCATTGACTTCCTGTGTGCTGGTGGCAGCAACTCTCTTCGGGGGAATTGTTCCGTTAGCGCAGGCTGGTAGTCATTGTGGTACTGAAGCGTGCTGCTGCTTACCCTTGATTGAAGCGGAATACAGTTGCTGCTCTCAATCATCTCATCAGCTGCAATGCCGATGTTCAGTCGAGAAGGAACTTCCTGCCGCTCCGGATGAAAATCGTAGTTCACATGAACGTGAATCATCCCGGCGCGCAGCCGCACTGGTCGTCACGTTTGCTGTCTGCATGAAACAATCGCAAGCAGACGCTACGTTTGACACCCTGCCATTCTCATTTCGGCCCATTCCTCGCCAGCAAGAGATTCTTTGCCGCTGGCTGATCTGATCTCACGCCTTTGCTGTCTTTGTGCGCGCAGTTTGCCCCTGTTTTACAGTTGTATTAACACGCTCCAGAGTTGATGCGTTTTCGATTCATCAATCCCTGGCCAAAGTAAAACGGACAGACCCCATTTTCCTAAGAGATTACAGTTGGCTGAAACAATTCTGTTGAGGTTGGTATGAATAATTCTAATAAAAGTGAGATCTGCGCTGTAGATAATGCAGCCTCTCAGCGCAAACAGGAGACACGCCATTGGTGGATTCGACTACTGGTACAACCAGCACTGTTTCTGCTGTGTGGGGCACTGTTGATCGCCGGACTGGGAGTCGCCCAGCAGATGGGATTTATTACTGCAGGCGGAGGAGGCCATAGTCACGGTTCTGCTCTCAGCAAAGCCATCAAATATATTTGTCCGATGATGTGCACCCCGCCTCAATCAGAACCCGGCCGGTGTCCGGTGTGTGCAATGGAGCTTGTGCCCGCGACTTCCGATGGCTCGAACTCAGATCCCCGCGCAGTCCACATTGATCCCGCTGCCAGACGGATTGCCAATATTCAAACCGCAACGGTCCAATCACTCCCTCTGACTCATACAATCCATTCCGTGGGTGAATTGGGCTATGACGAAGGCAACCTTAAAACACTGTCTGCCTATGTGGACGGTCGTATTGAACGACTCTATGCCGACTTCACCGGTGTCGAAGTCAAACAGGGAGATCATCTGGCATATATTTACTCGCCCCTGCTTTATTCGAGTCAGGTCGAGCTGCTTCTGGCAAAAAAAGCGTTAAAGCACAGTCGCTCTGCCACACTTCAGCGGGTGATCCAGACTAACGAAAATCTCTATCAGAGTTCGAAACAGAGGTTAGTCGAACTTGGCATGACAATGTCACAGATCGACGAAATCGAAAAAACGGGCACTGCTAATAGCCGAATGCATTTATGTGCCCCCATCAGTGGAACGGTGATCAAAAAACAGGCCATCGAAGGCCAGTATGTCAAAGAAGGTCAGGTCATCTATCAGTTGGCCGATCTTTCGCAGTTGTGGCTGATGCTCGAGCTGTTTCCTGAAGATGCTGCAGCGATCCGTTACGGACAGAAAGTCGAGGCGATTATCCAGTCTCAGCCCGATGAGACCATTTCCGGCCGTGTGGCGTTTATCGATCCTCAGGTCGATCCCCAGACTCGTACGGTGGGTGTGCGGATTGTGATACCGAATCTACAAGGACAGTTACGCGTCGGAGATTATGCACGCGCGACGATCTCCCTTCCTGCGGGAAGCAAAGCAAAGTCAAGCGGCATCTATGATTCCGAGTTAGCGGATTGTTGGATTTGTCCGCGACATCCTCATATTATCGCCAAAGCCTCCGGTAAGTGCCCTCTGTCAGGCCAAGATCTGGTTCCCACGTCGCAGTATGGTTATGTGTCGCAGTCATTTGCTGAGAGTGAAGCGCTCACAGTGCCCCGCGATGCGGTTCTGATGGCGGGCGAACACAGTGTGCTCTATGTCGAAACCAAGCCAGGTCGCTTTGAGATACGCAACGTCGTACTCGGTCCGATCTGTGGTGAGCAGATCGTGATCCTGAAAGGGGTGACACAAGGGGAACAGGTGGCGACCAGGGGGAACTTCCTGATCGATTCGCAGATGCAGTTGGCGGGTAATCCTTCTCTGATTGATCCGACTCGGGCCGAACCGCTGCCGGATGAAGGTCTGTCGGAAACGATGTTGGCCACGCTTTCGAAACTCCCTAAAACAGACCAAAAACTGGCCGAAAATCAACGGATTTGTCCGGTAACCATGATGTATCTAGGTTCGATGGGCGCACCTCCCAAAGTAGACGTGAATGGAGAAACTGTTTTCATCTGTTGTGAAGGCTGCCGCGAAAGTCTTTTGGAACATCCTCAGAAATATCTGGAAATAATCAAAACTGCAGATGCATCGAAGAATCAGTTCGACTCAGAGAATGATATGGAACTCCCCCCCCTGGATATGCCTGAAATCATGGAATTTGACGACAGCCTGCCCCCAATTGATATGCCTATGGACATGGAAATAGAACACGAATCTTTGAAACTGAAACCACCACGGCCCGTCACACCACAAACAGCCGCCGGACAGAAAAAGAAGGCTCGATAATGATTCACAGCGTACTCGATTTCTGCCTCCGTCAACGACTCCTGATTATATTACTGTCCGTTGCCCTGCTCGGTTATGGCTGGTACTCGGCGCAACAGGTTCCCATCGATGCGATACCCAATGTGGGCGAAAACCAGGTAATCGTGCTTGCCGAATGGGCCGGCCGGTCTCCGAAAGATGTGGAAGACCAGATTACATATCCGCTTTCGATAGCGTTACAGGCGGTACCTGGCTCCAAAAGTGTCCGTGGCAAAAGTATGTTTGGTTTCAGCTTCGTACAGGTCACATTTGACGATGATGTCGATTTCTACTGGGCCCGTTCTCGTGTGGCAGAACAATTGACTACAGTCAACGGTTCACTACCGGAGGATGTCGTTCCAACGCTCGCTCCCGATGCTACCGCTCTAGGGCAAATATTCTACTACGTGCTTGAGCCGCCAAAAAGTATGGATCTGGCCGAGCTGAGATCGAAGCAGGACTTCTTTATTAAGTACGCGCTCCAGTCAGTAGACGGTGTGGCAGAGGTGGCTTCGATTGGCGGCTATGTGAAACAGTATCAGATCGAAGTTGACCCAGATGAACTCCGCTACCATAACATCCCGCTCAGCAAGGTAATTGATTCGGTCAAGGCATCAAACATCGACGTCGGCGCCAAGACCGTCGAGACGGGCGGGATGGAATTCATTGTTCGCGGAAAGGGTTTTATCGGTGCGGATAAAACGGAACAGGAAACCATCGAACAGATTAATAGTACGGTGATCACCGTCAGCAAAGGCGTGCCGATTCGTATCAGCGACGTAGCCCAGGTCCAGACCGGTCCTGCCTTCCGACGCGGTGCCCTGGATTTTAATGGACATGAATCCGTGGGGGGCGTGGTGGTGATGCGCTATGGTGAGAACCCCCGAAAAGTGATCGAACGCGTTCAGTCCAAAATCGATTCTCTGGAGTCGGAGTTGGGAGGGATCAAAATCCATGGTGTCTACGACCGGAGTGTATTGATCGACGAGACGGTTTCCACTCTGACCGAAGCCTTAATTCACGAAACGATCATCACCATCGCGGTCATGGTCCTGTTTCTGCTGCATGTCCGCGCCAGCATCATCATTGCCATCACACTGCCCATGGCGGTGCTGATGTCGTTCATTGCCATGAAAACCTTTGGTGTCGATGCCAATATCATGTCGCTGGCAGGTATCGCGATTGCGATCGGCACGATGGTCGATATGGGGATTATCATTCTGGAAAATATCTATGGCAGCCTGTCCGACTGGGAAGCCAACGATTCTCCGGGTGGTCCCCAGCAGCGGCTGACCGTCATCCGTGATTCAGCCGCTGAGGTGATCCCCGCCGTAATCACCGCCGTCAGTACGACGATCATCAGCTTTCTACCCGTCTTTTTTCTGACCGGCCGTGATCATAGACTGTTTGCTCCACTTGCCTGGACCAAGACATTCGCGCTGGTGTCCAGCCTGATTGTAGCGGTGATCGTGCTGCCGATGCTCTGTCGGATCTTTCTCCGCAGTTCGCAAATCCCCCGCTGGGGACAACTGGCGGCAGGCACGGCAGTAGGCTGTCTCACAGCCCTCCTCTGCTGGTTTGTCTGGGGAGATCACATCGCCGAAGGGTCGTTGTTGACCCTGTATGCGGCAACTGTCTTTGCTGCGGTAGCCGGTTTTCTGCTGGGCTGGTGGGTAACGTGCGAGAAAATTCGTTCCATGGAAGAGAATCCCGCCAGTCGTTTTGTGCGGTTTCTGTATGCGGGCCGGCTCAGGATGGCGCTACGGCATAAGCTACTGATGCTCTCTATTCCCGTTATGATCATGGTTCTGGGGGCAGGCGCCTGGTTGGGCTTGCCGACGGTGTTACGTCCCCTGGAACAGGTCGTCTCGCTACTCGGAGCAGACCTTAACGAGGTGCCCGGCTATGTGGATGCGAAACACTTTTTTACGGGACTGAAGTCGGATGACTGGATTGCCCTGGATGAAGGCAGCTGGTTCTATATGCCCAGCCTGTATCCAGCTGCCAGTTTCTCTCAGACGATGGAGATCTTGCAGGCCCAGGATACGTTGATCAAAGATATCCCGGAAGTGCAAAATGTACTGGGTAAAATTGGTCGCGCGGAATCTGCACTCGACCCGGCACCAGCGGCAATGGTCGAAACTTACGTCATGCTCAAGCCCCGCGCCGAATGGCGGGAAGGGATAACCGCAAGACAGATCTGGGACGAAATCAACAAAGTGGCTACCCTGCCGGGGGTAACACCGGCTTCACCTCTGCAGCCGATCGAAGGACGTGTCGTCATGCTGCAGAGCGGCATCAAGGCCTCAATGGCGATTCGGGTTTACGGCGACGATTTGGAGGGCTTGTCAAAAGCATCGCTGGCAGTCGCAAAAAACCTGAAGCAGAACCATTATGTCAACGCGGGAACCGTCAACCCCGACATTGTGATGGGCAAGCCTTACTATGAATTCGAAGTCGACCGGGAAGAAGCCGCCCGCTATGGCATGACGACGATGATGGTAAATCAGATCGTGTCTGCCGGGTTAGGTGGAATCGATGTCACGACGACAGTGGAAGGTCGCGAACGCTACCCGATACAGGTCCGTTTTGAACGGAGCGTCCGCAAGGATCTGGATGATTTACGTCAGGTATCCGTGGTGACACACGGCGGAGATATTGTGCCTCTGGAACGTCTGGCAGACGTTACTACGACCTGGGGGCCGGGGGCGATTAACAGCGAAGATGCCCGTCTCGTTGCCCACGTCGCATTCTCTCCTTCAGGTGCTTCTGGGGATCTGGAAACCGTTGATGAGGTGATGTCTGCATTACGGGCTGCTCGGGAAAACGGGACACTGACCTTTCCCGATGGAAATTTCGAGTTACAGGCTGTGGGGTCGTTTCAGAACCAGATCGAAGCCAACCGGCGACTGATGTGGATCATTCCCACAGTACTGCTGGTTAATCTGTTGATTATCTATTTGAGTTTTCAAGATCTGGCCATCGCGGCGATCGTCTTTTCGGGGATTCCGGTGGCCTTTGCCGGTGGAATGATTGCTGTAGCATGGATGGGCGTGGATATGAATACCGCAGTTTGGGTCGGATTTATCGCTCTGTTTGGTATTGCGGTTGACGATGGCGTGGTGATGGCTACCTACATTCAGCAGACACTGAAACGCCGTTCGGTTACCAGCATCGCTGACTTACGCGAAGCCATCTATGAAGCAGGGCTGAAACGCATTCGCCCTTGTGTAATGACGACGTTGACCACGATTTTTGCCCTGCTGCCAGTATTGATTTCGCAGGGGCGCGGGGCAGATGTGGCCCGCGCGATGGCACTGCCTGTGCTGGGTGGCATGCTGGTCGAACCTTTCACTACATTCATCGTCCCTACCATCTATTGTGCATACCTGGAATTCAAAATTAGAGTGGGGCTGCAGGGACACGTGCTCTGTCAGGATCAACAACAGTCTGGATCGCAGAATTCGTCGTTCGATCCAGCACTTACCGGGCCCGTTTCCTAGTCGGGTCTGAATTCGTTTTTTAGTTTTAAGGAGAATATTATGAAATGTATCAAAATGATTTTTGCACTGGCTGTCGTAGCAGGAACCGTAGTCTGTGGGCAGAACCTGTTAGAGGCACAACAACTACAGGCCGATGGAAAGCTAAGTCAACGCGATCAGTTACGTATCAAGGCCCAGCAGATTTGTCCGGTCTCGGGACAGAAACTGGGTAATCATGGTCAGCCAATCAAAGTCAATGTCGGTAAAGAATCTGTTTACCTGTGTTGTAAAGGCTGCTTAAAAAGCAAGGTCGACCCTCAGCACTGGTCGACCATTCATGGCAATTTTGCAAAAGCACAGCACATGTGCCCGGTGATGAAAAAAGAGCTGCCACAGAAACCGAAATGGACCATTGTAGACGGGCGGATAGTTTATGTCTGTTGCCCTCCTTGTACCAAAAAGATCGCTGCAGATCCGGAAACCTATCTGAGCAAGGTCGACGAATTGTATGCCGCGACATTACGTAAGTGAGAGAAGCAATCTTTGCAGGCTTAAGAATACGTTACTTATTTCAGGTCGACTCCTGAGTTGGAACACCTGAGTGATTGAATGTTGCGCTAACAAACGACGCTCAGGTGTTCCATGGATTCTTTTGTAAAAGCACATATAACAAATTCAACTTTTAGCATTTTTATTCTGCTGTCTAATTTCATCATCGAATGAAGAATATTTAACATCATGTCAGCATTATTTACCAGAATAACTGCCATTAAGAATAAACCTCGAACGATCAGGTTTCAGTTACTGCTGTCCGTTAATATCACACTCAGTATCGCACTAATTTGTCTCTTGATATTGCAATATCATAGGGAGATGCAAAATGCGACAGATCAAATGCGAACCGGCTTGAATGATGAATCTATTGCGATTCAGTCCGCCGTTTCACATTTGATACAAGATCATAGTCATGGTGACGTCCAGGGGTATATTGATAGAGTCTGCTCGGAGATGCGAAAGTCGGCTTCTCCCGGTCATCAAATCATAGTTAGCATGCATGGCACTTACCTGAAAGCTGGAAATTCTTCTCCTGAGAGCAGATCATTATTATCTCAATACGATTTTTCAAAACCACAATCGATTCAATGGAACGAATTCAGTCAACACCAGCTTGTCGTCGGACATCAGTCTGGTGAAGAAGCAAGTGTATTTGTAATTGAAACATTAAAAAATGTGCGCCGTGCGATACGAAAGAAGGTTCTAATTCAGCTTGCCGTCCTGGGAATATTAGGATTGTTGGCTGCTGGCATCGTCAATTACGTGCTGTTAAAGATTGTGGGTAGGCCATTAAGTCAATTGTTGAAGACAGTCGAAAATATAACTTCCGGACAATTAGGGGCTGTCGCGCCTTCCTTTTCCAGTAGTGAAATGAATCAATTATCAACGGCCATCAACTCCATGAGTATGTCATTAAAAGAAAATGATCGCGACCGTCATCACCAGATGGAAAAGGCACGAAAGATACAGCAGTATCTACTACCCCACGGCGTTCAGATTCCGGGTCTTGAAACAGCACACATTTTTGAACCGGCGGACAGCGTTGCTGGAGATTACTACGATTTTTTACCACTATCGGACGGATCATGGTTAATTTGCATAGCTGATGTAAGTGGTCACGGTGTTCCAGCCGCGATGGGAGCAGCGATGTTGAAATCACTACTATTGGCCGCTTCAGAAAAATCCCCATTCGATCTGATCCGGATAATAAAAGAAGTAAATCGTCAGTTTGCGGCAACGATCCTACCAGGCAATTTTGCTTCAATGTTTCTTGCACGTTGGAAACCTGAATCGCGTGCCTTATCATGGGTCAGTGCAGGTCATCTTCCTGGGATTCTGATAAGAGATTCCGGATCACTCGATTCCCTTAAAAGCACGGGGTTATTAATTGGACTAGATGCAAATGCCGAATGGGAACAATTAGACACCGTTCTGTCACCGGGCGATCGGATCTTACTCTTCAGTGATGGCGTGACAGAATCTGCCAACTCTAAAGGCAATCTCTTCGGGTTAGCACGATTAACATCCTGGTTCTCTCTAGTGAATGAGAGGCCGCTCATTGTCGCTATCATGAAAATCAATGAAGTGATAGCTGAGTGGCGTTGTAATTCTTCGCCGAATGATGACCTGACATTGTTGGCGCTAAAATGTGAATTGGTTCCACATCTGAAAATTTCTGAGCATCTGGCATCCACAGTTTACGAGGAAGTTCAGTCAGTCCCTCAGTAAACAGAACCGGATATTACCTAATCCGAAATATCGTTACGTGCGAATTCGGTTCACTGAAGATTTAGTAGTAATCTCTGTTTCGGTCAAATCAAATTTACCGATGACAACTAATATGTGTCGTTATCGATCATAACACGGGGGGAGGCCAAGGATGGCCATGAAGTATACAGTTCATTTTTTAAGCTTGTTTCTACTATTGAACGGTTGTAAATCTGCGCAGCAGATCCACGACCCCGGGTACGCTCAAGTTTCCCAGGCTGTTCATCAAGCCGCATACTCGCCGACTCAAGAGACAGTCAATCCAGTCGCTGCTGATTTGGAGGGGCCCCATTCGGTTGAAGAATATATTCAGTACGCATTATCTCAAAACCCGGATATCCAGGCTGCCCGAAAACGTGTCGAAGCCAATGCTTATCAAGTCCCTGTTGCTTCAAGCTTGCAAGACCCAAATCTGGGGATGACGTTTTATCCGGAACAGGTCCAGACCGCTGCTGGCCCTCAGGAGTTTGCCTTGAATATATCACAGAAGTTCCCAGCTCGCGGGAAACTGAATGCACAGGGAGAACTGGCTGAATCACAGACAAACGAGACAAGAGCCCAACTGGCAGCAGTCGAACTAGCCACAGTTGCTAAAGTAAAACGAGCCTATTACGAACTCTATTTTATTCAGCAGACTATTAATGTAACTGAGGCAGATAAACAATTATTAGTCGAGATTCGTGACGTAGCTAACGTACGTTACAAGACAGGAAAAGTCAGTCAGCAGGACTTGTTGCGTGCTGAACTGGAAATCTCGAATGTCGAAAATGAATTGATTCGTCTGGAACAAAAGCTAGTGAGTGGTCAGGCAAAACTTGCTCGTTTGTTGCATATTTCACCTCAGACAAAATTACTGGCACTCGAACATATCGAACCGGGATCTCTACCTGCCGATTTAGACTGGCTGCAACGTCAGGCGATAGCCTCTCGTCCTGAGTTGCATGCACAATTAGCAACACTCGAAAAAGACAGGCAAGCTCTAAACTTGGCGCGCCTTGCGTATAAACCGGATGTTACTTTGGGGGCCACCTGGATCGATGTCGGATCTACCGGTGTCAGTCCTGTTGCCAACGGAAACGATTCATTTTTAATCACGGCAGGAATTAACCTGCCGGTTTACAGAAAAAAGTTGGATTCAGCAGTTCGCTCCGCAGAGGCAAAAGCAGTATCAACGGCCCGAACTTATGATTCATTGAAAGACGAAACACTTGAAGAAGTCGCGGACCTATTTGCTCAAGCCAAAAGCCAGCAGGATCTGTTAACTCTGTTCAGTGAAGATATTCTCCCCAAAGCCCGCCAGACACTGGAAGTCTCCAGCCAGGCCTATAACACCGGAGAAGTCGACTTTTTACAGTTGGTGGATAACTGGAGAGAATTGTTGCGGTTTGAGGTGAGTTACCTGAGGCTCGAAGCTTCATTAGGACAATCGCTGGCAGAATTAGAACGAGTCATTGGTGGAATTGATACCCAGGCTTTGCAACCCATACCGGCAGCACCTGAAGCTTTAGATAATTTACCTTTACCTGTAGAACCATAATAGACAAGTTTTTACTGCAATCGAAATATACGAGGTTGCTATTGAAGGAGCTTAAGATGGATAACGCTCAAAAGTGGATGCGCTGGTTCGCAACGCTGGGAGCGATCATGATGACAGGTTGCGCCTCGACTTACCACAGCTATTCTAGTTGTGAGATCGACTGCCAGTACTGTGATCCTCCTCCACTAACCTATACCTACTACGACAATTGTGTATGTCATTCCAGACAAGTCTCAGGCTACTTAGAGAGCCTACCGCATCAGTATGAATCAGCGGATCATGGGAACGACAATGACGAACCAAGCAATTGACCGGGAAGTACACCATCGATTTGGTAAGTTCTCATATTTACTTTGCTCTATACTGACATTACTGATAGGAACAGCCTTTACAGGTAGCAGTAGAGGCTCTGTGATTTTCTTCTGCCTGTTGTTTTCAGCGGTCCTGCTGACAGCAGTTATCTCAATTTGTCAGCGTCACAAGACATTAGGCATTGGTCTGACGATCGTATTCCTGATGCTGGTTATGAATGTCAGCAGTTTTCTTTTTCACAGTGATTCCCTAACGATCCTCCATAACATTTTGGTGATCATTTTCCTGGCGTTTGTCTTCTACCATGTACTCAGTGCCGTTTTTGATGACAATCAAGTGACATTGGATACAATTATCGGGACGGTCTGTCTCTATTTGCTGGCTGGACTGTTCTGGGCGTACTTATACTCAATGATCATAGTCATTGATCCAGCTGCATTTCGGTATGACCTGGTAAGCTCTACATCCGAAACAGTCACTTTAAGTAACTCAAACTTACAACCGTTGATTTATTTATCGTTCGTGACTATGGCGACACTGGGCTATGGAGATATCATTCCTGTATCCGGGCCAGCTCAAACAGCCTGTTATCTTCAGGCTGTCTTTGGCCAGTTCTATTTTGCAATCCTGGTTTCAAGATTAGTTTCGCTATATATCTCGTCGGTATCTCGTGAAAATCAAGATCGCTTAAATAGCCAGTCCTGAATTGCAAAGTCCTGAAATATCAAAACGATAAAATCAGTTGAGCTGTAAAACGAATTTCAAGGTTTCTTAATGAATCTATCAGCCTTTGCTGAAACTTTGAAGACTCTTGGAATGTGATCGGACTAAATCAAAATGGGGCAGACAGGGTATTTTGGATGAGTGAGTCTGGACTTTAGTGATATGAGCGTTAGAATAACTTCAACATTATTGGTTTTTCTACCGAAAATATGGGTATGAATAGAAGAATTTGCTCCCTAATCCTGATGCCGTGGATGCTGCTGACCCAGTCAGTTGCCTTCGGCCA
>CAXBGL010000014.1:0-25423 GCA_963975255.1 uncultured Nitrosomonas sp.
GAAGACGCAGTTAAAAAGGATCAGTTTTCTGTTTTTCAAATATTAACGCGCGGTTTTCTTTGTACGCCTTTCTTAGCTTATGCAGTGCTTCTTTCGGTTACGCTGGTAACTGCTGGATGGTCTCTAGCAGCGGCTGGTCTCATCTTCCCGGTGGGGTTTGTGATGATGTTATTCCTCGGGCTTGAGATGGTTACTGGAGGTTTTTCTATCATGTCCATAGGGTTGTTTGCTGGCCGTATCAATATGTCCGGCTTACTTCGCAACTGGAGTTGGACCTTTATAGGAAATCTCCTGGGTGGTGTTTTTTTTGCCTATTTGGTTTGGTTTTCACTAACTAAAGGGGGAATGACTGAGCCTGCAGGTGTACTGGCTACGGTTGCGAAGATAGCTGAAAAAAAAGTCTCTTATGCTAATTTTGGAAGTATGGGATTACTTTCAGCTATAGGGATGGGGATTCTTTGCAATTGGTTGGTAAGTCTTGGCCCTATTTTTGCGAAAGCCTCTCGAAGTGTGCCAGGAAAGATCATGTTGTTATGGTTGCCCATTGCTACATTCTTTTCCTTGGGCTTTGAGCATGCAGTTGTGAATATGTTTGTGATCCCATTGGGCATGCTCGCTGGTGCCGATGTCACCGTTGCCGATTGGTGGATGTGGAACCAGATTCCGGTGACGATTGGTAACATTTTGGGCGCAGTGCTCTTTAACGCTGCCCTTTGGTACACCACGCATAAACCGAAAGTATAAAAATACCAAGAATACTATCCAAGCTGCATGTTAGTTTTTACGTCAATTTTTCACATCGAAAATTAGCCTACCAAAAGGTAGTATTGTAGAAACCAGCTTCTCGAAAGTGAGAAGACAAGTCAAAAAGGAGACACATATAATGGAAAAACAGATCGTAACAAAGTTGCTGGCCGCTAAAGATAGTTCAGGCAAATCGTACGATGAATTAGCGGATAACCTTGTTAAAAATTTTACCAACTCTCTTATTTGAAAAGAGAACTAATCAAGGAAAAATGCCATGAATATTGCAAAAAAAAATGAAATTGTTGAGCGGTTACTAGCTGCAAAAGTAGCTTCTGGTAAGACAAATACGGAGCTTGGTAAGGAGCTTAATCTATCGAATGTTTATGTGGGGCAACTGTTTCGGCGTCAGGCAGAGCTTAAACCAGGTACAGTATCGAAATTGAAGTCACTGGTGCCAGGATTAGACGATAAGTTGCTGGCAGAAATGCAAAAACCACCCCTTCGTTCTTATGACAGCGATATTATTCAAGAACCTAATACGTATCGGCTTGTAGAAGTCTGTTACCACTATGGCGAAACAATATTAGAGATCATTCAAGAGGAGTTCGGCGACGGGATAATGTCGGCCATTGACTATGTAATTACTGTTGATAAGGTAAAGGGCAGTAAGGGCGAAGATCGCGTTAAGATAACTTGCAACGGTAAATATTTGGCTCATATCGAACAACCACCTGTCCCTTAATGTTGTGGGTCTTGTAAATAAAGGAACCAGCTACAACTCGTAGTTTTATTTTAAATAATGCATAGGAATAATAAAAATGAGGAACTATAGATCATTGTTTCTGGTTCCTTTGCGCTGAAAAAATAAACGGAATGTAGGAGTATGTAGAACCTACTACACGGGGGTGGGGGAAATTCAATACTAGGTGTACCCCATCCCCAGTGTAAAAATACCTGCACACAGCGCAGCTTTTAATGAACCTTTCATGTTGCACAGATATTTCGTCGCCAAGCGCAATTAAAGTCCGGAACGGAAAGTAAACTTAAAGGACTTGTTCCAGGTCTGACTGAAGAACTGTTGGTGGAGATGAGAAAGCCGCCAATTAGATCCTTTGATCCAGCCATAATCCAGGAACCACACGTGTATCGGATGACAGAAGTTTGTGGAAACTGCGGGGATGCTATTCTAGCGGTTATGTATGAGCAATTTGGTGATGACATCATGTCGGCAATTGACTTCACATTTACCATGGATAAAGTTAAGGGAAGTAAAGGTGAAGATCGTGTTCTCATGACTTGGAATGGTAAATTCTTGGCACACGTTGAACAAGAAAATAAGTAGAATAGCCTTCCGTAATTGGGGGCGTCTGAGAACGATAAAAGGGGGCAGAGGTCATGTATAGTTGTTCAGCCATTTCGTGCATAGGAATAATAGTAAGTGTAGAGATGGAATACGATAGCTTGCAATGAAGATATGCCTCCCTTTTATTCGATATGAAACCACGTCCTAAGGATGTGGTTTAGGATATACGCACCAGCCGAGTTGCTTTGTTAGAACCGGAACAATTTAGTACACCGTTATCGGATTGCAATGACCTTGCGAGGCATAACCATTTGACAGAGAAAAAGATATCCTTTGTCACGCGGCTCAAAGTCAATTCTAAATTCAAAGTTGTCAGTTACGAACCAGTCTTGAAGCGCAAAAGGCACATCAAATCAATAGTTTCCAGTCTTGTTTTCTGTGGTTACTGCCATGTCTTACAAATGCGCATTAATGAGTAAGTGTGGACACATGACTATCTATTTTGTGAAAATTCTCAAGGTGTTTCCAGATTGCCATGTAGACACATTTTACTGATCAGCTTGATTGCTGCTTGCAGATTGATGGAAGCTTGATTACTCAACGTATCACCCAATGAAAATTTGTAGCCGCGAATACGTAATAAAAATGCTGGTGGAGGCTTGGATTTGTATACCTGGTGATAACCATACAACAGCGCCGAAGGGGTGACCGCATGGCTGGTATAACTGCTGTCTTTTTCGGCAACTAGTCTAGAAATATCGAATGGTTCATGGCATGATGGATCTGCATCGATAAATAATACCTGATCGCAATCTGCCAAGTCGGTAACATGTTCAATCTGAAGTTGCATGTCGTCCTGGCAGACAATATTGGCAAGGTTTAATTGGCGTATTTGTTCAATAAACACTGGCCCTAATGCATCATCACCGCGCCCGGGATTACCATACCCAAATAACAATAATCTTGACATAACACTAAATGTACCTGTTTAATTGAAAGCAATCCTACTATACTAGAGGTTGTATTTTCTGAGGAAATTGGGCTACAAATAGAAAAAACCGCATGCAGCAGCTACTTATTACACTTGGCCTGTTATTGCTATTGTTAGGGGTCATATGGCCTTTTTTGTCGAAATTACCCTTTGGGCGATTACCGGGTGATATTTTTATTGAGCGGGAGAATTTTAGTTTTTATTTTCCGTTTACGACTGGTTTGTTGGTGTCGGTGGTAGTGTCATTGTTATTATGGTGGTGGATGCGTAAATGAGTATGGAAAGCTTGACTGAAAATTGCGGAAATTTATAAATCAAACATCTGTGCGCGTCGCCAGAGTTCATAGTGTCGCACGTATTCCGTATCGGCGAACTCACCCATATAATCTGAGGCAAACACGACCCTCACATTGTGCTTGAGCAGATTATGTCTAAAGTCTGGTGTTGGAAGAATAATTGGATCAAGATTTTTTGACCGATGGCGAATCGCACTGCGTGCGACCCGCCTCTGTTTTACCCATCACAGAAATACGATTCAGTGTTGTGATCTAATTTATCTGGACCAGAACAGGGATGGGGTGTGCGGTCAGGTAGGACTGACCATTCCGGCAGGTGGGAATCCTGTTTCGGCAAGATCTTAACTTTCGGTTCCCCGTGGACTTGCCATGGGGTTATTTGTTGGTTTGACAGGTTTAAACGCTATGTGGCGCTGTCAGTGCTGGCTATCATACATTGTCGCACCCTTTCAAAAAAGCAGACAGCCGCCGCTGCTGCTGCATTTAAAGATTCCGTTTTACCCGGCATCGGAATAGTAATTTGTTCGTTTGCTAATCGAAAAACTTCATCTGACAAACCTGTTCCTTCATTCCCAAATATAAAAGCAACTGGCCCCGTTAATTGCGTTTGATATAGACTTTTTCTAGCTTGCGGCGAGGTAGTAATTAACTGCCCTTTAAATTGCTGGGCAACTGCCAGCAAATTAGATCGTTCATAAATACGTAATAAAAAATGGGCTCCCATTGCCGCACGTAATGTTTTGGGTGCCCAGGCATCCGTACAATCGTGGGAAAGATAAATTTCACTGGCACCTGCTGCGGCTGCAGATCGCAGTATAGATCCAAGATTGCCAGGATCCTGTATCGCTTCCAGCATGACGCAAAAGGGTATAGTTCTATTAGTGGCAATGGTCTTGAGTTTTGGAATATTTATGCGTGCCATGATCCCCGTGGGTGTTTTTACAGGGGAAACTTTCTGGTATAAGCTATCACTTAAGGTGGCAATATTGATAGTTGGATATTTCTTTATCTTCTTTAAAAAATCCTTGATTTCGCTACATTCTTGGGCTGATTGACAAATAATAAGGCTTTCGGGTAAACCCAATGCAGTATGATAAGCCTGAATCAGATGTAAACCATCTAGTAACGTCTGACCAGTTTTTTTACGCGTACGTGTGGATTTTCCCAGTTTGATAAGCTGTTTGAAGAAAGGGTGTGCACGGGAGGTAATTAGCGGCATGGCTCAAACTTATTACCAGTAATTCGGGGATGAGTGATCTTCTGAGTTAGGTGAGACCGCATCAACCAATCGGTTTGAATGATTCCGAAAGAATACTTTGATACTGGACTGTGATGATTTCCAGTTCACTGATTCCTCCTGGCGTTTGTAATGTCACGGTGTCACCTTGTTGCGCAGTCATCAGTGCGCGGGCAACGGGCGAAATCCAGCTAATATAGCCTCTTGCTGGATCAATCTCATCAATTCCAACTATGGACACTGTTTTTTCAATACCCAATTGATCAGAAAAGGTAACAGTCGCACCAAAGAAAACTCGTTTATCATCTTCTCGTGGTGCCGTTGGATCCACGATTTCTGTGATATTCAATCGTTTTGTTAGGAAACGGATGCGCCGGTCAATTTCACGTAACCGTTTTTTTCCATATATATAATCACCGTTCTCTGAACGATCACCGTTGCCAGCGGCCCATGAAACGGTTGCTGTGACTTCAGGACGCTCCGTATTCATTAGCCAGTTGAATTCATCCATCAGTCGGGTATAACCATCCGGTGTAATATAATTTTTACTACCCACTGGCAAGGGTGTGATGACGACGTCATCATCATCCAGATCATCAACCGAAGCGGTTTCTTTGGTGAAGGCTTTACTCATTAATATAAATAATAGTTAAAACAATATGTTGACTATTTTGTTTTATAGCGGTATTCAGCTGACAGTGCATGTGCCATGAGACCTTCTCCTTTGGCCAGTATAGAAGCGATTACGCCAAGTTTTGCTGCGCCTTGTTGTGAAACCTGAATAAGGCTCGTACGTTTTTGAAAATCGTAAACACCTAGTGGTGATGAAAAGCGTGCGGTACCTGAAGTAGGGAGCACATGATTAGGGCCAGCACAATAATCACCAAAAGCTTCACAAGTATTTCGACCCAGAAAAATAGCACCCGCATGTTTAATTTTATCAGCCCATATTTCTGGTTGATCTACAGATAATTCAAGATGTTCGGGAGCAATCTTATTGGCAATGACACAGGCCTCATCCAGATCCCGAACGAGGATCAATGCTCCACGATTTTCAAGTGAGGCACGAATAACATTTTTTCTTGGCATTGTGTCAAGCAGCCGATCAATGCTTTGTGTGACTTTATCCAGGAAAGTCGCATTAGGCGTCAGTAAAATAGATTGTGCCAATTCATCATGTTCAGCCTGAGAAAACAGATCCATTGCGATCCAGTCCGGATCCGTTTTGCCATCACAAATAACCAGAATTTCAGAAGGCCCTGCAACCATGTCAATCCCTACTACGCCAAATACGCTGCGTTTTGCAGCAGCAACATATGCATTACCAGGACCAACAATTTTATCAACCTGTGGAATGGTTTCAGTGCTATAGGCGAGTGCGCCCACTGCTTGGGCACCGCCAATTGTAAAGACACGATCTACTTGACTAATGGCAGCAGCAGCCAGAACGAGATTATTCTTTTCTCCATTTGGTGTGGGTGTCACCATGATAAGCTCGCTGACACCCGCTACCTTGGCTGGAATTGCATTCATCAGCACGGAAGAAGGATAAGACGCTTTGCCTCCCGGGACATATAAGCCAACACGATCCAACGGCGTAACTTTTTGGCCCAGTAGTGTTTGATCCTCTTCTGTATACTGCCAGGATTGAACGATTTGTTTTTCATGATATGACCGTATGCGCTCAGCAGCATGCTCAAGGGCTCCACGTTGTTTCGCTGGTAGCATTTCTAACGACTGCTGTAAAAGGCTGTTAGGTAATTCAAGATCTGCAGCAGAAGCTACTGATAATTTGTCGAAACGATCGGTATATTCCAGTAATGCGTCATCCCCACGATTTTTTATATCGGCAAGAATACTGGCAACTGTTGAATCAACAGTATCGTTCTGTGCGTTCTCGAATGCCAACAGCTTTGTAAGTGTGGAATCAAAATCAGAATCAGTGGAAGACAGTCGTTTTATTTCAATCATAGGAATAATGGGTTCTGGATTTAGTCACCATCTTTAGTTAATAAATTATTTTTTAACGGCCTCAGTAAACGCATCCAGTATTGGCTGAATCGTTTTGCGTTTTAACTTCAGCGCAGCTTGGTTAATAATTAATCGTGCTGAAATGGGCATAATCTCTTCAACAGCTTTCAGGTGATTGGCTTTCAGTGTATTGCCGCTAGAAACCAGATCAACAATTGCATCGGCTAGACCCACTAATGGTGCTAACTCCATTGAGCCATAGAGTTTAATGAGATCAACATGAACACCTTTTTCAGCAAAATGGTCACGTGCGGTTTGTAAATATTTGGTTGCTACACGTAACCGTGCTCCTTGACGTACAGCAGATTCATATTCGAAACCTTTACGCACCGCAACCATCATATGGCAGCACGCTATGTTGAGATCCAGGGGTTGATAAAGCTCTGTGCCACCGTGTTCCAATAATACGTCTTTTCCAGCGATGCCAATGTCTGCAGCACCATATTGTACATAGGTCGGTACATCGGACGCGCGAACAATGACAAGTCGTACATTCGCACGGTTGGTTGCCAGTATCAGCTTGCGCGATGACTCAGGGTCATCCTGTGCAATAATACCCGCTGCATCTAACAAAGGCGCCGTATCATCAAAAATACGCCCTTTTGAAAGGGCGATCGTAATATCAGTCATAAATCAGAAAATTATCCTAGATTGGCGGCAGCAAAATTCCAATTTATTAACTTATCCAGAATCGTATTAACATAGTCTACACGACGATTCTGGTAATCCAGGTAATAGGCGTGTTCCCATACATCGATTGTTAATAATGGTCTTGTATTTTTAGTGAGAGGGGAATCTGCATTGCCAGTCTTGGCAACCGCAATCTTGTCTCCATCCTGTACTAACCATGCCCAGCCACTGCCAAATTGAGTCATGGCTGCGGCTGCAAATTCTTTTTTACAAGCATCGAGGCTACCAAATGAGGCTTCAATTTTCTGTTTTAATGCTGCAGACGGATCGCCACCACCATTTGGGCTGAGGCTATACCAATAGAACATATGGTTCCAAATTTGTGCGGCATTATTAAAAATAGCCGCTTTATCTGCTTGACCTGCTGTTGCCGTGATGATTTTTTCTAAACTCTGACCTGCCAAGTCAGTGTCTGTAATCAGTTTATTTAAGTTGTCGACATATGTTTTATGATGTTTGCCATAGTGAAAGCTGAGGGTATGCGCTGAGATAACGGGTTCAAGTGCATTATCTGCATAAGGTAGGGGGGCCAAAACATATTGGGACCCAGATTGTGCTGCATTGGAAAAGTTTCCTAGATTACAGTCGGTCATTGTTTTCTCCTTTATAGATATAGAATATAAGAAACTAATGCATAAGGTGTTATAAATAAACTTTATGTCAGTGTCTAAAGTGGTCAAACCCAGTACTATTTTTTTGTATTATTTGTTTCAGTGGTGAACGTAATTTTATTGTACCCTGCCAGGCGTGCTGCTTCCATAATAGTAATAACAGATTGATGTGTGGCTTTTGCATCCGCATTAATAATGATGAAAGGGTCTGTTTGATCACCTGCTGCTGAAAGTAATGCATCCCGGAGGCTCTCAATGCTGGTAAACGTTATAGGTGTTGCATTAATCGTATAGTCGCCGATAACGTTCACTGAAATATCAATAACTTTCGGGCGGTCGATATTTTTGTCTACTGCTTCATTGTTTGCTTGAGGCAAATTAATTTCTAGTTCAGAAAATTTCGAATAAGTTGTCGTAATCACCAAAAAAATTAAAATAACCAATAGTACATCTATCATAGGTACTAAATTGATTTCTGGTTCTTCCTTTTGTCTGCCACGTTGAAAATTCATGGACGATATAAGTTGAGTTTTTTCTGTAAAAATATTTTGTTAGTGGTAAAAAGGATCTTACGCCACAATAAATTTAATTAAAAATTAAATTGAGAGGAATACTAATTAGATATTTTATTATTTTTTATGCAAAATAGCTCACACAATTATGACACAGACTTATAAAATACTTGACTTGGATTCATTTTTTTAATTGGCGCTATTGTCATGGTTACAATTTATTCTATTCTTAACACCTCACTCACAAGCACAAAAAATGAATAAACCGTTAGTTAGTATTGTTATGGGAAGCGATAGTGATTGGAACGTAATGCAACATGCTGTCAATGTATTAAAGGATTTTAAGATTTCCCAGGAAGCTAAAGTCATTTCTGCACACCGTACGCCGGATAAAATGTACGAATACGCTGAGTCGGCAATTGGACGGGGAATCAAATGTATTATTGCTGGTGCAGGGGGTGCCGCGCACCTTCCTGGAATGATTGCTGCCAAAACAACACTACCTGTATTGGGTGTTCCCGTTAATTCAAAGCATTTACAAGGTATTGATTCACTGCTTTCCATTGTGCAAATGCCCAAAGGCATTCCGGTTGCCACCTTCGCAATTGGAGAAGCAGGCGCTACCAATGCAGGTTTATTCGCTGTTACCATATTAGCGACTTTCAATAGCGATTTGGCAGAACAGCTGGCGTTGTATCGTAAAGAACAAGCAGAAAGGGTTACAGCAATGGTTTTGCCAGAATAATGGGAGTTATGCCTGGGGCAATGCTGGGTATGCTGGGTGGTGGTCAACTCGGGCGTATGTTTATTATGGCCGCTCAAACGTTGGGTTATCGTGTTACGGTACTTGATCCCTCCGCTGATTGTCCTGCTGGTTGTGTTGCGGATCGTTTTTTATGTGCGGATTTTACGGACACTAAGGCTATACAAGAATTGGGTGCCACTTGTGCTGCCATTACCACGGAATTCGAAAATATTCCTGCGACGTCGCTCAGCATATTGGCTGAATCTTGCATCGTCAGTCCCGATGCACAAAGTGTATCGATAGCGCAAAATCGTATTTATGAGAAACAATTTCTTCTGGAAAATGGATTCTCGGTGGCACCATTTGTCGTTATTCAGGATTACAATGACATAACCACAACTATACCAGCTGAGCTATTCCCTGGAATCCTCAAAGTCAGCCAGTTTGGTTATGATGGTAAGGGTCAAATACGAGTCAGTAATAAAACCGAATTGAATGCTGCATTTTCAGATTTAAAAGAGAAGCGTTGTGTACTCGAACTGCTAATGCCGTTAAATTGTGAAATTTCAGTCGTTTTGGTGCGGGGTGGTGATGGCACGATAACGGTATTTCCAGTTTCAGAGAATCAGCATGTTCATGGAATACTGGATATCAGTATCACTCCTGCAAGGGTTTCTCAAGAAACTGCGCAGCAAGCGCAAGAAACTGCTATTCAAGTTGCTAAAAAACTCGATTATCGAGGTGTATTATGTATTGAATTCTTTGTACTTGATGACGGTCAGCTGCTCATCAACGAGATTGCACCGCGACCACATAATAGTGGGCATTATACGATTGATGCCTGTATTACTTCCCAGTTTGAACAACAAGTGCGGTCACTTTGTGGTATGCCACTAGGCAATACAGATATGCACTGTGCTGCAGTGATGGTGAATTTATTGGGCGATTTGTGGCAAAGGAAGGAACCCGATTGGAAAAGTGTATTACAGCATCCCTTAGCTAAACTGCATTTATATGGGAAACGTGAGGCACGCCCTAAACGAAAAATGGGGCACTATACCGTATTGGACACAACGACTGATGCAGCGTTGCAGCAAGCACTAGATATAAAACTTGCACTCGAGATCTAAATAGGTAATCTTATGTCTAACGCATCCGCATTATTTGAAACCAGCATAAAAAGCCTACCATTTGTACACCGTGGAAAAGTGCGTGATATTTATGCAGTCGATGATGATAGCCTACTAATCGTTCAAACGGATCGTTTATCCGCATTCGATGTCATTCTCCCCACTGCGGTTCCTGAGAAAGGTAAGGTATTGACCGCAATTTCCAATTTCTGGTTTAAAAAACTGGCTCATGTGATTCCGAATCATCTGACGAGCATTACGCCTGAATCTGTCGTTTCGGCAAGTGAACGGGAACAAGTGATTGATCGTTCTTTTGTCGTAAAGCGACTGAAGCCACTGCCAGTAGAAGCCATCGTACGTGGTTATGTCGCAGGTTCTGGTTGGAAGGATTATCAAAAAACGGGTGCTATTTGTGGTATTCCACTGCCAGATGGTTTGCAGGAAGCAGAAAAGTTACCCAATGGTGCCATTTTTACGCCATCAACCAAAGCAGACGCTGGTGCGCATGATGAGAATATTTCTGTTATGCAAGTGGAATCGCTATTGGGTAAAGCATTAACTGAAAAAGTAGATGAAATCGCCGTGCGGCTTTATTCTGAAGCTGCAGATTTTGCCAGAGAGAAAGGGATTATTATCGCGGATACAAAATTTGAGTTTGGATTGGATAATCAAGGTGCACTGTATTTAATAGATGAAGCCCTGACACCCGATTCATCTCGTTTCTGGCCTGCTGACCAGTACGTGGCAGGTAACAATCCACCCAGCTACGACAAACAATTTGTGCGGGATTGGTTGGAACAGCAAGACTGGAATAAAAAAGCACCGGCACCAGCACTACCGCCCCATATTTTAGCGCGAACTGTAAGCAAATATCAGGAAGCGCTGAGGTTATTGACTGCCTAATATAGGCTGCAATCTAAATTCTAAATTTGTTTTTCCTGCAAAGCTTATGTGCTTAATCTTTTCAATATGAGTTCTCTTAGATTACCAGTTACCTGGGCTTCTACAGATAGCACCCAAAGTGTTTCATTAGCAAATTCACGACATTTTACGGCGTCTTCAGCTGGCATCAGAATAGCTTCAGCATTAGGATATTGTAAGTCTTGTTCAACAAACAGGTGGTTTTCGGTAAAGGTGTGAAATGCTACATTTAAGCGAGCACGATCTAAGTAATCAAAAAACCACTGTTCGTTATTGGTGTCTGTGACAGCATGTAATCGTTTGACTGTTAACTGAGCTGGTATGGCATGTATGTCGGGATTTAAAAAATTGTAGAAAGTGCCACTGACTAACTTCATGTTAAAAGTTTTGTCCGAGTACAAGCGATCGATTTGTTTATTCAGTGCTCCATTTACCACAATGGCATCAGTAGACTGGAATCGCTTAAGACTTTCTCGCAATGGCCCTGCGGGTAGTATGAGGCCATTGCCAAAGCTCTGTTCATTAAAATCAATGACAATAATCTCCATATCGCGTTCCAAACGGTGATGCTGTAATCCATCATTACTGATTAAAACATTGCAATCTGGGTGTGCGGCAAGTAGGGCCTCTGCAACCGCTACACGATCCTGTCCAACCCATACTGGGAAGGAGTCTCCACAGTGTTGTGCCAACAGCAGTAGTTTTCCACCCACATTAGGATTGCTAGAAGTGGTGACCGCCATTGGCGCACCAGGATTGTCTGAATAACCGCGGCTGATAATACCTGGTTGCAATCCACGCGAATGTAAAAATTCAACCAGCTAAAGTAACAGCGGTGTTTTTCCACCATCTGCAGTAGTAATGCTATCGACGACAATTACGGGTACGAGCAAGCTGGAGGCAGGAAGCAGATCCAGCCAATAGCATAATCTTCTGAGTGTTATAAATAGCCCAAATAAAAGACTCAGTGGCCATAATAAGCAGTGCAGGGGCGTAATACGGTGCCAGTAAAGCTCAGACAATTTCATGCGATAGTTTCACAATTGCGTATTTAAATAAATTAACGAAAGATGCGCCTTTATTTTATACAAGGAGCATGCCAAGAAAATGAAAGATGATTCTCATAACTTAGTGTCTGCATCTGTCTCCAGAAGACAATTTCTGAAAAAAAGCACGGCAACTATAGTGGGTCTTAGCGGCGTTTCAGTTGCTCCATTTATTTACGCTAAAAAAGAGTTTGCAATCCGCGTTCTTGGAACGCATGTAACCCTGCAAGAAGAAATAAGAAATAAAGCCATGCAGGATTTGGGAATAAAAATTATTTTTGAACCCGGTGGCAGCGCAGCAATATTACACCGTGCCGCGACCCGTCCAAAAACTTTTGACATTTATGAACAATGGTCAAATAGCATAAATGTGCTTTGGCAAGCAGGCAGTATTCAACCACTCGAAATAAATCGAATTAAATACTGGGACAGTATGATGATTAATATTTGCGTATTTTTTGAATGTTTACGCTGTCTTGCCTTGCAAGGTAAGGCAACGTGAATTTGTTGTTTACAAGGCACTATGGGAATGATTGGCTTAGCGCTTGAATTTCTCGATTAAGAATTGGTCATTATCGGAATAATCAACGGCAACTTCAATCACATGCACGCCAGATGTTGAGAAACAGGTTTTCATGAGTGGCACCAGTTCGTCACTGGCGGCAATTCAGTAACCATTCGCACCATAACTTTGGACATATTTGACAAAATCAGGATTGCCGAAATAAAGCCCTTTAATAAAGAGTTGCACTTCTAATGTGTTTGTACCTTTCAATGTGTTGCATTTGGAACTTGATTCACCGACGGTTACCAGTATCCTCGCTTCTAATATTAAGTGTGTTCTTGGTCACGCCTTTGCCGATGAGATACCCAAGGGTGCGGTCATCGCAAAAGTGACGAATGGTGTTAAACACAAATATGCAGCCAGGCTAACTATCGTTGCAAATTTGCTCATTCTGGACGTGCTGCTCTAAAACTTATTTAACGTAAACATCGGTAAGCCGCAAACGACTGGCGACCTTCTACAATCCCTGAAGTAGCGACAATAGTATCGGCGCCCATATCTGCAGCCTCTTGTTGCGCGAGAGTTTCGATTTCGCTCTTTACTTTCTCAGTACTGCGATTAATCATCGATATATTGTTGACGGTAGAGGTTGTAATACCGCCGAGGCTGGTGCAATCGCCGACACGATCTGCTGGAACAATACGAATTTTAGCCGCCTCGGGCGTTTTTTTAACCCAGGTGCAACCGCTGAATAGTGCGACGATCAAAATCATGATCAAATATTGTGTTGTGCGTATTCGTTTGTTTCTTGTAGATTTAATGCAGCTTGTCATTGGAAATATCCTGTTGTCAAAAAAGTGTGTCTTAAAATTAATTACGGCGTGTTAATGTAATACAAAACTATATCAAACAAACTGAGTATCACAGAATATTGTTGTTGATTTTAATAAAATCAATGATTACTCAGTTTTATTAACTGGAATTACCAGATGAGTAAGTGTAATCGTCGCTCTTTGGTATATCCACAAGTACATTTTGGTAGCACGCTGTCCGGCAGGAGCCACGATCACTGCCCACTGATCTTGAATCCTACGCCTAGTCGCTTTGTTTCACGATTATAGTCGATCAAGCTTTCGCCATAAGCAGTGAATTACTGAAGGTACCAGCGCACATCTTCGCGCCCGCCTATACTTCGACTCCAACCCAATTTAAGGGCACTCTTCGAATCCGAATCAAAATTATGCCTAACCTTCCAGTGAAAATCATTTGTACCCCGTCAGTCTAAGTTGGACAGATTAGCATGATTGCCTAAGAGACGGATTTAGTTAATCGTTACTACCAAAGAAGGAGTGATGATGACAACAAAAGATTCCCGAAAGCCAATGCGGAGAAAACACTCTGTGATATACGACGCGTAACACACCGGAGTTATTCAGTCGTGGGAGTTCTGGGGACACCATACTCAATTAAAGTATTATTCTGTAATGGCAAGACTAGTGAGAGTAGTTTTACCTGGATATCCACATAATTTTGTTATCCTAACCCTGGTCGCATAGTATATTAGCGTATACACAATTTATCGCGAAGGAGAAGATAATTGCATTCGAAAAATATTGAGTACTCACAAGGTGGCTCAACGCTGGAAGGATATTTCGCCTACGAAGATGTACGCGATACCAAACGACCGGGTGTGCTTATTTGTCATGCATGGGGTGGCCGCGACGATTTTGTGATCGATAAAGCAAATCAGGTGGCTGGTCATGGTTACGCCGCATTCGCCCTGGATATGTATGGTAATGGAGTATTAGGATCCGGACCAGAAGAAAACCAGAAATTGATGCAGCCATTTGTGGAGGATCGAGCGTTATTGCGCGATCGTGTACTGGCTGGTCTGCAAGCACTGGCTGAACAGAGCGGGGTGGATACGAGCCGTATCGCCGCGATCGGGTTTTGTTTTGGTGGCATGTGTGCGCTGGATCTTGCCCGTAGCGGTGCTGACGTTCGCGGTGTTGTTTCCTTTCATGGCTTGCTGATACCAGCAAGACTGGTTCCACAGCAGATTAGTAGTAAAGTGCTCGCGCTGCATGGTTACGACGACCCGATGGCGACACCAAAGCAGCTCGGCGAATTTTGTAATGAAATGACTGAAGCGGGCGCCGACTGGCAAGTTCATGCTTACGGCGGGGTTAAGCATGCGTTTACCAATCCACAGGCGAACAATCCGGATATGGGTACCGTTTATGATAGCGGTGCAGACAAACGTTCTTGGCAGGCCGCTTATAATTTTCTGGAGGAGGTACTTGCCTGATTTGGTAATTGGCCGTAAATTTATAATAAGCTAGCAATCGCGTGGATTCGACAAGTTTATTTGTGCACTTGCTATTGCTGAGCCAACGGGGCCAGCCAGCAAAGGCGACAGAATGGCAATTACTTGGGGTAATCGTTCTCCAAAGGTATGTGATAATCCATGATCCTTAAGCCATTTTTGGGGGTCAGAAATCCGTCCAACTTTCAATGCTAATTGCGGCAGGCCCTATAAGTAAATATCTTCTTTTGAATTTGAGGGCATGAGGTTCGTACGCGCAATACACTTTTTCCAAGACGCGTTATATCGTAGTCTCTGATGTGCTATTGCTGTCTTTTGTCAAAAATAAAATCCGGAAGTTCAGCTATTATATGAATCAAATTACTAATGAATTGTTGGCTCATCCAGTGGTACAAAGTATTGCTGTACCCTTTTTCGTGGCGCTGGTAACAGCAAAATTATTTAGTTATTTAAGGTTGTCTGGGCTTGCTGTTGTGGCAGGATTCTGTGCAACTGTTTTTCTTATAGCAGACTTTAATTTTGAGTCTTTATCTATTGTTAAAAAAATTATTCTTTTAGGATTAGTTGTTGCCGTTGTTTCGCCAATTCTTGATCTATTACTGGGTAATTGGCGTTTTACTCGATATTTAATTTTGTCGGCTTGTGCAGCGACTGTACTGTGGATTTTCCTGCCAGTGCTTGAACAAAAAGAAATGCTAGAAGCAGCTATTTATGCTGTTGCCATGGTAAGTTTTATATTGTGTTTGGCGGTATTAATGGATCATCTCAGAACTAAACCAATGTGCGCTGGATCCGCTGGTATGAGTTTGGGATTGGGTGTGGGTGCGTCTGCTTTACTTGGGGCATCTGCATTACTTGGTCAATTGAGTTTTGCGGTGGGTATGGGCGCAAGTGCTTATGTGTTGCTGCAATTATTGAATGGCAAGCCATTGTCCTGTGGTAGAACTTTTACTGTTCCAATTACCGTATTATGTGGATTAGTTGCCCTGTCTGCTTTGATTCTTGCTAAATTACCCTGGTATTGTCTCCCTGTGTTGCTGATCGTGCCACTTGTTACCATGATGCCGCTTCCAGAAAGCTGGTCGCAACATCATAAATTAATAGTGTTGTTGCCATTAACGTTAATGATTGGCGCCATACCCGCTATACTGATCTGGTACGAGTCAGGAGGTTTGATCTTGTAAATGTTTTTTAACAATGAGGAGTTATTATGTCGCGGCTTACTATTCCATTACTTGTTCTCGTACTATTGTTTGCGAGCGCCAAAGTTTTCGCAGCGTCACAAACTTACAAACTGGACCCAACGCATACGTACGTAAATTTTGCAGTCAGTCACTTGGGATTTTCGACTATGTATGGTCGTTTTGATAAAACAAGTGGTCAATTTTCTATGGATCTTACTGCAAAGACGGCATCCGTTGATGTGACCATTAGGACATCATCTATCAATACGGGTTTAGAAAAACGTGATGATCACTTGCGCTCACCAGACTTTTTTAATGCAGTGGAATTTCCTGTAACTGCCTTTAAATCTACAGCAGTTAAGTTTGATGGTGATGCGCCAACAAGGGTTAGCGGTAATCTTACTTTGCTGGGTGTCACGAAACCTGTGACACTAACGATCGCAGCCTTTAAATGTGGGGTCAATCCCATGAATAAGAAAACAATGTGCGGTATTGATGCCACAGCAAGTATCAAACGTTCGGATTTTGGTATGAAATATGCGCTACCCGGTGTGGCTGATGAAATAAAACTATTTATTGAGGCAGAAGGCTATAAGAATTAGCTCTGAATTTAATTCCGGTATTGAGTCCTGAGAAATAATGTTAATCCTCAATAAATGATTTTTTATACAGTGGGTTGTAGACATTTTGCTTGTTGTTTAGATCGCGGTAATATTTGATGATTATACTACTTCATGCAGATTAGACGGCTACTTGTACCTACGCTTTCAAGCCGAGGTAACACAGGAGAAACACATCATATTTCTTATACTGATTGGGGTGACCCAGACAATCCGCATGTTGTCATGTGTGTGCATGGTCTGACACGTAATTGTCGTGATTTTGACTATCTTGCTGGTGCATTAAAGGCCGATTGTCGGGTAATTTGTGCTGATATTGTGGGGCGTGGCCAAAGTGATTGGATAAAAAATGCAGCGGATTATGATTATTATCCTGTATATCTTTCTGATGCAGCATTGTTACTCGCACATATTCAGTCGCAGTATAAAACCAGCATTATTCTGGATTGGGTTGGTATTTCATTGGGGGGCCTAATTGGTATGGTGCTGGCGATACAACCAGAGCACTCCATTCCAATACACAAGCTCATTATGAGTGACATTGGCCCATTTATTCCAGCAAGCGCTTTGTCGAGAATGTCAGATTACGTAGGCAAAGATTTACGTTTCGATAACTTTGAAGTATTTAAAGCTTATATGAAGAAAATATCGACGTCATTTGGACCACTGACTGATGATCAATGGCATCATCTCGCTATCCACAGTGTGCGTAAATACAATAATGGAACGGTTGGCTTTTGCTACGACCCGAAAATTTCAATAAGTTTCAAAGAACATGTGCTTAAGGATATTGATTTATGGGAACAGTGGGATCAATTAGCTGTCCCGACACTGGTATTGCGTGGCACAGAATCAGATGTATTACTGGCTGAAACGGCAGTAACCATGCAAGCACGTGGTACAAAAGCAGAAATCATTGAATTATCGGGTATCGGGCATGCACCCATACTTATGGATCGTAAGCAGATTGCAATTGTAAAGAATTCCTTGTTACCAAAATAATAAAGAAGGCCTGTATTTCTTAAGGTATGACAGTGCTATATGCACGGTATGGTATTTGATACCACAAGGTATCACAACCTACCGGCATCAGCCGGTAGTGGTCCAGTTGTTGTAGTCAGGCTTCCTTCGCTCTTGAGGATAGCAACAAAGAAGCGAAGGGGAAAATCGTGACAAGCGTAACTAGAATGTTGCCCCTAAAGTAAACCAACCTTTTCTTGTATCAGCAAACAAATCTTTTGCATTGTAATCGGCGTATTTAAATCCTACATCCACCAGCTTGATGAACGGTATTGATAAGTCTTGACCTTTGATTGCACGCGTAATACTGGCATTCCATTCCGTACCATAATTCATGCTACCTTTGACTGAATTAAAATCATGATAAATGAGCTGAATGACCGTATTGTCGATCCACTTTCCAAGGCCAGCCGTGACATATTTGAGTTTAAGGTAACGGTCTTGAAGACCTTGAACAGGCGTAACCAGGAACTGATCAGCCCAACCATTGTGTGCATGCAAGGTTGCCAAAGGCGTGCTGAAGGACTTTATTCCATTACTGCCCAAAGACTCAATGCCAGCCTCGAAAGAGAGCGTTCTCCAGGCTACGCCTGGGGCAACATGATAATAGCTGACAGTGAAATCAGTCGGGTTTCTGCCTAAATCGTGTTGTCGCGCACCTTCAATCTGATACAAAACTTTGAAATCATTTCTTAAAGGTAAATGTCCTACGAATCTTAAGCCATAGGTCTTGGTTGACAATCCAAATGTAGCGATAGGCGTTAGGTTTCTGTTCCGGTTAAAGTCAAGCCAGTATGTATAAGCGGTAAATATCTGGTTTGGAAGAATTTCATATTCGAGTCTACCCAGGTGAATATCACCTTCAAATTTACCTTGAGGACTGTTATGCCCAAAAACCCGATTGACCTGGTTAACATAGCTATAAAAGAATTTAACGTCCTCAATGGTGTCATTTTTAAATACGACTGCATCATAAGTTTGATCATTTTGACGCCAAGCAACTGTGCCAATAAATCGTAAATTATCAAGATCAATAGGCTGTCGTCCAAACTTAACAGATGTATCAGGTAGTCCAGTCCATTTTAGCCAGAGTGCATTCAATTCGGTTGAATGTGGATCTGCTACTACAGGAAACTGAGTTTTTCCGTTGATCGTACTATTATATCGGCTGGTTCCAATCGTTCCAATGTGATCAACTTCAACGGCGCCTTGAAAATCTTTATATATTCCAGATACGAAACCTAACCTGGAACGAAGTGTAGAAGCGGTCGCGTCTTTAGAAAAACCAACTTGATCAACATGCTCGTATCGATACCGTAGATCACCATAAATTTTACCATCCAAGAAAAAATCGAGAGGACTCTCAGACCTGATTTCAGAATTGGCTTTATCTGTAGTTAGCAGGCTCTTAATATGATCAACAGGAATAAACGTATTAAGTGGAACCCCTGTTTTAATTTCAGGCCCACCGGAGTAGTCGCCCGCATAGACATGCGACGTAAATAGTCCCATTATGCAGATCAACCCGACCAATCTAGGGCGTAAGAAATCAGATAAATGTACTTTATTCATAAATATCAGTCTCCTTAACTTTTGAAAAATATTGCTATAAGTTATTGTTACGTTGATGGGCGCCTTTAACTGGATACAGGATATCGTTCGTCACTTATACGTGATGATTTGGCCTTAAATCATTAGTTTTAGGTGTGGATCCAACATTGTTATGGTTAAACCTGCTTTAAATTCTAAGGAACTTTGGAAGCTTTTACATAATGACAGTTGTTGTTTTTAACATGAATTAATTGCTAATAACCATGCTTTGATTATTGACAATTGATCGTAAAAACAAATAATTAGTTTGATAATGGATGATTGTAATTCTACCCGAACGAAAACTTGTTATATTAATAAAATGATTGTCCTTCATAGTTTATTTCTAATAATTGCCCATGAAACTTGGTTTATTAATCAGTATTGACGAGTAAGTTATTGTTTTATATGGATTGTGTGATTAAGGTTAATGATTAAATTTTTATATTGCGTGTTGTATTATTGCAACTAAATAGGCGTGGCGCTATGCATAGCATAGCGTCGTTGTTTTATGAATTAAGTTTTACAGTCAAACCCAATGCCTTGATTTCTATGCTCAAAGATTCCATCCATGCTTGAGTAACTTTAGTCAGCGTGGGCGCTTCGGGTTGCATCGAAGGGCGCGCGAGACCATATAGTAAAACGCCCTTTAGTATTACCCCGTCCTGTAAAAGTCGCTCGATAAACTTTAGATAAGCTATAGTCTCGGCCTCTATTGGTGGGCTGCCGTGTATTTGAAAAAAACAGGTTTGTAACCAAGTAGGGCAAAGTGATGTAGCCAGTTCTAAATTGCGGTGTACTTGTTTTAGACTCATTTGGGTGTTGTTGATGGATTGCCTTCCCGCACGCGTCGCACTGTCAAATTTGAACCATACTTCGCCATTCAATTCCGCCATATGCTGTAAACCTTTTTGTACAGGTGCTCTATTTATCAAGCTGCCATTTGTGATCAATACTAATTTTAAATTTTTAGGTAATTCTAAGTCATGCTTTATATTGCCAATCAGTTCGATGATTTGATCAAACTCCTTGGCGCTAGTTGGTTCACCATTCCCCGATAAAGCAATGTCATGAAGTTGTCTTGCTGTGACAGGAACGTGTTCTTGCATGAAATTTCCGTGCAGCAATTCTTGTAGAAAAGTGCGTAACTCTGTTTCAAGTTCGAATAGGTCAATTTTTGGTGCGGCACCGCGTTTTAGTTCAGGTACTTGACAGTAAATACAACGCCAGTTGCAAGCGCTGTTAGGATTAAGATTGATACCCACGGAAACACCACCAGCCCGACGAGACACGACTGGATATACGTAGGTCATACCTACGCTGTCGCGACTATGATCAGAAGTATTCAATAGGTTAGGGGGAGGTTGCAATGTTACAATCCTGAAAAATATATTGTAAAGTTAAAATTGTAAGTATGTTAATTACTCGCAGGTTGGAATTCGACGCAGGTCACCGTATTTCAACTCATAATAGTCAATGCCGCCATTTGCACGGCCACCGTTATGCTATTGAAATTACTTTGTCTGGTAGCATTATCTCCGACGAAGGGGTTGCTGAGCAAGGTATGGTCATGGATTTTTCTGAAGTAAAGCGTATTGCTAAAACGGTATTGGTTGATAAGTGGGATCACGCTTTTTTGGTTTATTCGGGAGATATGCCAGTATTACGATTTTTACAATCAATTGAAGATCATAAAACAGTCGTTTTAGATTCGCAACCTACAGCAGAAAATTTGGCACTGGTTGCGTTTAATGTTCTAAATGAAGCTTACCAAGATAATTATGGAAATCACCTGAGGCTCGAGCAGGTGCGCCTATTTGAGACACCTAATTGTTGGGCAGACGCAATTCGCGAGACGCGCTAAATATTACCTGAAGAGTTTTATTATGTTTATTGATTCTCATTGTCACCTGGATTTTCCTGATCTGTCTATTAATCTGGATACAATACTACAGAGCATGCGGGAAAACGATGTTACACATGCACTGTGTGTTAGCGTTAACCTAGAAGATTTTCCACGTGTGCTTGCACTGGCACAAACACATCAAAATCTTTTCGCGTCAGTGGGGGTGCATCCTGATTATGAAAATCTGGCAGAACCGCAGGCAGCACAATTGGTTAAATTAGCCGACCATCCTAAAGTAGTGGCTATTGGTGAAACTGGGTTAGATTATTTTCGACTTACAGGTGATCTTGAATGGCAGCGTGATCGTTTTCGTCAACATATTCACGCCGCGCTTCAATGTAATAAGCCTTTAATCATTCATACGCGCTCAGCGGCCGCGGATACCTTGCGTATTATGGCAGAGGAGGGTGCTGACAAGGTGGGTGGCGTGATGCATTGTTTCACCGAAAGTTGGGACGTTGCGCAGCAAGCAATAGCTATGAATTTTTATATTTCTTTCTCGGGTATTGTGACGTTTAAGAATGCAAAAGCATTGAAAGAAGTCGCTAAAAACATTCAGTTGGACAAAATGCTCATAGAAACGGATTCACCTTATCTTGCCCCCGTTCCACATCGTGGCAAGATGAATCAACCTGCTTTTGTACGGCATGTGGCTGCGGAAGTTGCGCAGTTACGTGCAACCAGTGTAGAGGAAATTGCTACGGCTACGACACATAATTTTTTTAAATTATTTAAAATACCCATTGCGGCATCAATCCAAAGTCCTGATAGCATGCTAGGATAAAAGGTTGTTAATACAGGTACCAACCTTTTTAAACCAAGTAGAACTATAATAAATACATGCGAATCCACTATGGCAATTACTACTAATGGATACTGCCGATCTCAATCTCCCCGAACTCTATATTAACCGTGAGCTGAGTCTGCTTGAATTTAACAGACGGGTTATTGAACAGGCAAAAGATGAGAATTTGCCGTTGCTGGAACGTTTGCGGTTTATCTGTATCGCCAGTACCAATCTGGATGAATTCTTTGAAGTACGTGTTGCGGGACTGAAACAACAAATCAAATACGGTTCCGTACAGACCGGTGCAGATAATTTGCTACCTGCAGAAGTACAAGCACGGATAAGTGAAACAGCGCATCAGTTCATGGAAGAGCAATACAATGTTTGGAATGAACTGATTATCCCTGCACTGGCTAAAGAGAAAATAAGATTACTGCGTCGCTCTCAATGGAAGCCCAGGCTGATTCGATGGATACGCCGTTACTTTAACAGCGAGGTAATGCCCGTGCTCAGCCCAATTGGATTGGATCCAGCACACCCATTTCCGAGGGTTTTGAACAAAAACCTGTATTTTATTATATCTCTAGAGGGTAAAGATGCTTTTGGGCGTGATAGCAGGCTGGCGATTGTACAAGCACCACGTTCATTGCCCCGGGTTGTTCCCATCCCCATTGAGCACAGTGCCGGACACCATGATTTTGTCATGCTTTCTTCCGTCATTCATGCGCATGTTGGGGACTTGTTCCCAGGTATGAATGCAACGGGCTGTTATCAATTTAAGGTCACACGTGACAGCGAACTTTTTGTTGATGATGAGGAAATCGATGATCTACTGCGTGCGCTTGAAGGCGAATTACCCTCGCGTCGATTTAGCGATGCCGTACGTCTGGAAGTCGCGGACAATTGCCCAGATGAGCTCAGCCATTTTCTATTGCAGAAATTTGAGTTACAAGCAGATGATCTGTACAGGGTGCCCGGCCCAGTAAACCTTGGTCGACTACTTACTATTTGTGACTTAGTGGATCGGCCAGAATTAAAGTTTACGGGTTTCACACCCGATGTCCCCAAACGTTTGCTTAAAAATACCAACATTTTTGATACATTGCGTAATGGCGATATATTGTTACATCATCCATTCCAGTCCTTTGCGCCAATCATTGATTTTCTGCGGCAGGCATCTACGGACCCGAATGTGTTGTCGATAAAACAGACGCTGTATCGTACGGGTGCCGACTCGGCAGTGGTCGAGGTATTAAAAGACGCGGCTCGTGGGGGGAAGGAAGTTACGGTGGTTGTAGAATTACGTGCAAGGTTTGATGAAAAGGACAATATTGAACTGGCCAGTGAATTGCAGAAAGTCGGCGCACATGTTGTATACGGTGTAGTGGGTTTTAAAACTCACGCCAAGATGATCCTGGTTGTAAGAAGGGAAGGTCGGGCTTTACGGCGTTACGTCCACCTAGGAACGGGTAATTACCATACTCGAACTGCACGTTTGTATACAGATTACGGATTACTTACTTGTGATAAAGCGGTTGGCGAAGATGTTAACAAACTTTTTCTTCAACTGACCGGTCTGGGTCGCACTAGTAAATTGAAAAAATTGCTGCAATCACCTTTTACCCTACACAAGGGAATGCTTGCTTATATAGAAAACGAAATCAAAGTTGCTGGAGAAGGAAGAAAAGCCAGGATTATTGCCAAGATGAATGCCTTGGTTGATACAGAAATTATTGTGGCTTTGTATAAGGCTTCGCAGGCTGGTGTCAAAATAGATCTCATCATTCGAGGGGTATGTTGTCTGCGTCCCGGGATCAAGGGTATATCTGAAAACATCAGTGTGCGCTCAATAGTTGGCCGTTTTTTGGAGCATACACGTATTTTTTATTTCTACCATGACGGCGAAGAACGAGTATTTTGTTCCAGTGCTGATTGGATGACACGCAATTTACATCACCGCGTAGAAACTTGTTTTCCTATTGAAGAAAAACGTACCAGTGATTCTGTAATCAAATATGGCTTAATGAGTTATCTTTCTGATAATACCCAGGCCTGGCTACTTCAAAGTAATGGTTCGTACCAACGTATCAAGACAAGTGCTAAGCCGCGTACAGCACAGCAACTTATTCTTGAACACTATTGTCATGCGTCTCATTGAAATGTTAGGTCGACATCCGCAGCTTGCTGATAATTCTTTTCACTGAACAAATCAGCCTGCGTTAAGGGATGCTCATCCAACCATCCTTGTGGAAAAATTAGACCGATTTTATTCCCATCGACACTGGTTTGTATTTCAGGCAAGGCAAGGGGTGTCCGACTTCTATGCATGACAACAGCCAGTCTTAATAAAATACTCAATCTGAGAATAGTGGTTCTCATTGTGCTAGTGACAGATTCAAATTCTGTCGTGAGTAGTTTCCTGCGGTGTGTGCAAACAAGTGTCGCCAGATTTATTTGTTCCTGCCGAGAAAATCCAGGAAGATCAGAGTGTGTCATTAAGTAAGCACCGTGTCGATGATACTGCGAATGAGCAATCGATAGACCAATTTCATGGATTAAGGCAGCCCACTGCAATAACTTTAGATCAACATTTTTATCCAGTTTCCAGCCAGGCTTCACATGCTGAAAGAAGGTTTCAGCGGATTCTTTTACGCGTAGTGCTTGCTCCATATCGACGCTATATCTTTCCGCGACAGCCAGTACAGTTTTATTTCTAATATCTTCACTATGAACTCGACCGATAAGTTCATGTAACAGACCTTCACGTAATGCACCTTCAGACACATTAACCTGATCTAAATTTAAAGCATCAAAAATACCACACAACACGGCTACACCACTTGCAAAGACAGGTTTACGCCGCTCTGATAACCCCTCAAAGTCGATTGCTTCATTATTGCCAATCTCAATGACCGCGTCTTTTAATTTAACCAACGCAGAAGCTGTAATACCTGTTTCGCACCAACCCTTTGCTTGTACCACATTACGTATTGAATTAATCGTACCAGATGAACCCAATGCATACTCCCAGCCTGTCCTTTTATAGGCTACTTCAATCGCCTCAAGCTCTTGTCTTGCGAACAGAACAGCCTTACGCATTTTTTTTGCCGTTATCTTACCAGTACTAAAAAAGCGTTGTCCAACATTAACGCAGCCCATTTGAAGGCTTTCCATACAGCTTGTATCAAATCCACGACCAATAATCAGCTCGGTACTGCCACCACC
>CAXBGL010000015.1:0-25390 GCA_963975255.1 uncultured Nitrosomonas sp.
CCTGATAGTGGTCCAGATTTTCTATTGAAAGCGGAATCAGAGTTCGAAGTAGCACTCTCGTTGCTACAAGAAACGGGAAAGGCTGAAGAAATTGCCGAAATCAATATGAACCTTGGATTAGTTCTGCATAATTTAACCGGTTTTAATAAAAGCAAAATTACCGACGCCATCAGTGCTTATCAACGAGCCTTACGCACTTTCACTCGAGAAAATTATCCAACTGAATTCGCTATCTTACATAACAATCTGGCAACCGCTTACTTATCAATTCCAATGACAGATGAACGTGGGAAGATGCGAGAAGCCTTGGCAGTGCAGTCCTTCGAAGAAGCATTAAAGATTATTACGATCGAAGAACAACCTTCTGAATACGCGATGCTACAAAATAATTTAGGTAATGCATTGCAATATGTCTCCAGCAGTCACGCGATAGAAAATAATTTACGAGCACTTGATGCATATGATGAAGCACTCAAGGTTAGAACATCAACAGATACCCCCTTTGAATATGCCAACACTCTCTGCAACAAGGCTAACTGTCTACGCAACCTGCCCGATGATGTTGAAGATGCCGATGCCGGTAACCGTGAACACCTAGTCGAGGCCCGCACAATGTATCGTGAAGCCAAAGATATATATCAACAATACGGCGATCTAGGCAGAGTCTCAATTATTGATGAAGTACTAGCAGAAATAGAACAAGACCTAGGTACGGGTCATGCGGGTTCTCGTGATGGTAAGGGGTTTGGTGCAAGTCGAATATAAACATAAATTTTAAACTAGGAGATTTTTTAACGTGAGTGAAATTACAAACTTGTTGATGATGGGTGATCTAACAGCCCTCACAATTATTATCTGGGCAATCGTTGCACTTTTTGTAGGTGCTATCGGCGGTGCAATTGGTGGCATCATCGTTGGTGGAGAACATTTAGGTAATGAACTTGCCGCCATGATGGGTGCTTTCTATGGTCCAATTGCAGCACTACCCGGTGTTGTAATTGCTCTTCTTGTTTTGGTTTTACTTTAAAAGAGGCTAAATATTATGTTTGATATGTTTTTAAATTCCGTCACGTTATTTTTTAAAGGAAAACTTTTTCAAGACATGAATATGGTTATCCGCCAAACCTTTTTTGGTGTCGCAATTGCAGCAGCATTATTAATTATTGCAGTGAAAGCTGGGTTAACACTTTGGATTGCAGTATTAGCAACTAGCTTGATTAGTGGGGCTATCCAGCCATTGTTATTTAAAAACTTGAAATATCGTTAAGTCATGTCTGCCTCAGCATCCAGCATATCCGATCAAACCCAACCGAGGTTGGATGTTTTATTGAAAGATATTCAATCTCTGGAAAACTTAACAGCTGATTGGGATGAACAGCAACGCAACACAGTTGAGGCATTAAAACGTGCTATAGATGAGTTACATAAAGAAGCCATAGCTCGCTTAATAAAATCTTTGAAAACAGAACCTGCTGCTATGTCCGTATTACAAGAAGCTGTCACTGATGAAGTAGTTTATGCTGTATTACGGCATCTTGAAATAATTAAACCATCTTTACAAGAGCGCTTGGAAATCGCACTAGATTCTGTACGTCCAATGTTGGAAAGCCATAATGGTAATGTTGAACTAGTTAGTCTCGAACCACCCGATACAATTGAAATTAGATTATTAGGTGCATGTGATGGCTGCCCAGCTTCCGGATTAACGCTATCAGAAGGTATAGAAAAAGCAGTCAAGGAACATTGTCCAGAAATCACCAATATAAAGAAAGCAAAAGGTGGTCTGCATGCAAGTCTAAACAAAGATGATGGGGATGCTAAACCTATTCATTTTGTTAGCCCTTTTGCGCGCAAAGAAGATGTTGGTTGGAAATATATCGCAAAAGTAAATGAAATACCTGAACAGGATATTGCAACAAAAGATTTAGATGGTCATTCTTTAATTCTGAGTCGCTTTGATGATCGCATTACTTGTTTTGAAAATGCTTGTGCTCACTTAGGTATGCCGTTAGACATGGGTGGGATTGAAAACGGTATTCTTACTTGCCCCCATCATGCCTTTCAATATTCATTGCAATCAGGTGAATGTTTAACTGCACCAGAAGTACAGTTATTAGCACATGGTGTGCGTATTGTGGGTGATAACGTTGAAGTTAAATTATTATGACTGCACAACAAGTTCGAATGAAAGTCACACCCGACCCTAGCTTGAAAGTAGCTGAGGCGAGCAAAGTTCCACACGTACCATTATTGATGCCAGAACCATTTGCAGTTATTGGTTCAGATAGAACACCAGACATTGCTACTGTTGGCGTAACCCCAAATGCTGGAAGTTGTTTTGGTCCACGCGCTGCTTGTTTAATAAAAGAAAATGGTCCTTTATGGGTTTCTGACACAGGTCATCATCGTTTATTAGGTTGGAAGACTTTACCTCAATCAGATCAAACACCCGCTGACTGGATCATTGGACAACAAGATTTTTCTAAAGAAGGACGTAATGGAAAAGGTGACGTTGCTGCAAACACCTTAAATGTACCAACTGGTATCTGTGCATGTGGCGACGGACTTGCGGTAGCTGATGCCTGGAATCATAGAATCCTTATTTGGAAAAAATTACCTGAAGGTAACAATGTTCCAGCTGACATTGTACTTGGACAAATTGATTTCAAACAAAATCTTGCTAACCGTGGTGATACCTTAACTGCCCGCGCTGATTCTTTTCATTGGCCTTATGGTGTTAGTTGGAAAAATAACCATCTTCTCGTTGCTGATGCCGAGAATAGACGCGTACTAATTTGGAAAGGACTACCTGAAGAAAATGGTCAGCCTGCAGATATAGTATTGGGTCAGAATGACTTTCTCTGTCGTGATGAGAATGCTGGAGGTGAACCCGGAAATATGAGTATGCGTTGGCCTCATGGGATAACAATGTGGCGTGACCACCTTTGCATCAGTGATGCTGGTAATAATCGCATTATGATTTGGAAAGGTATTCCCAGTAAAAATGGTGCGCCTTGTGATTATGTAATTGGCCAAAAAGATCCTGATGTAACAGATCACAACCAGTCACTTTATTGGCCGCGTGCCAACTCTGTAAATATGCCTTATGCCATCGATGCTACTGATGATTGGTTGTTAGTTGCAGATACTGCCAACTCGCGATTACTTGGCTGGCACTTTGATGATCTGGAAAATGGTATCAATGCACGTGCATTAAGTGGTCAAACTAATTTCCACAACAAAGGTGATAACCGTTGGCTACCAGCTTGCGCTGATAGTTTTTGTTGGCCTTACGGTATTCAAACTATAGGTAATACCGTTGCAGTTGCGGATTCTGGTAATAACAGAATTAGTTTATGGAAGTTGGCAGTATGAGTGCATCCACTGATCAGCTTGAATCTATAAACACGCTTAAAGAAGCTATTCGTGTAAGAGGTATAGTACAAGGCGTCGGGTTTCGTCCGATGGTATGTAGATTAGCAAAGAAACTAGATATTCGCGGTTCTGTTCGTAATGACAACAAAGGTGTGTTGATCGAGGCATGGGCATCTCAAGAAACCTTAGATCAATTCGAACAAGCAATATTTGAACACTGCCCTATTCTTGCTCGCATTGATTTCATCCAGCGCGAATCAAAGTTCGACAACAATTATCCTGACGGATTCAATATTATCCTTAGTAATAATGGAGAAACACATACCTATATCCCGGCAGATGCAACAACCTGCCCTGAATGTGTTGATGATACGTTAAACCCATTTAGTCGGCGTTATCGCTATCCTTTAACAAACTGTACACATTGCGGCCCACGTTTATCGATCATTAACGGTATTCCTTATGATCGTGACCAAACTAGTATGTCTAGGTTTGATATGTGCGAAGAATGTAGGAAGGAATACAATGAACCTTCTGATCGTCGTTTTCATGCTCAGCCTAATGCTTGCTATATTTGTGGCCCTAAAGTAGAGCTAAAACGAATTGATAATAACCCAATCTGCATGGAAACGTTAACGCAATTGGATGACGTAGATGCCGCCTGTACCGTATTACAAAATGGAGGGAGTCTTGTTATAAAAGGAATTGGTGGGTTTCATCTTGCCTGCGATGCAACTAATCATGAAGCAGTTCAACAGTTACGTAACTCTAAACAACGTTATGCAAAACCATTTGCGCTTATGGCTCGTGATTTAGAAACGATTAAGCGCTATGCTCATGTTAGTACTGAAGAAGAAAAACTATTAAAAAGTACAAATGCACCTATCGTTCTACTTAAAAAAATTGAGCAACCCACTCTAGGAAAAAAGCGTGAGTTTGGTGTTGCTGAAGGGGAACGAAAGAATGATTTAAACACAATATCAGACGCTGTTGCTCCCAATCAAAATAGCCTCGGCTTCATGCTGCCTTATACGCCAATGCACCACTTGATGCTTAAGCGAATGAATCGGCCAATCATATTGACATCAGGTAACCGCTCAGATGAACCGCAAGTTATTAAAAATACCGAAGTCAACAATCAACTTGGCGAAATGGCAGAATACGTACTTTGGCATGATCGCGAAATAATAAATCGCGTTGATGATTCTGTTGTACGCATTATAGACAATAAACCTCGTTTATTAAGACGTGCGCGAGGATATGCACCATCCCCACTACCTCTGCCTAGTGGATTTATAGATAGCCCAGAACTCATAGCAATGGGTGGTGAGCTAAAAAACACATTTTGTTTGCTAAAAGATGGGCAGGCAATTGTCTCTCAACACATTGGTGATCTTGAAAATGCGATGACCTATGTTGATTACAAAAAAAATATAAAACTTTATCAGAATATATTTCAACACGAATCTGAAAAGATTGTTATAGATAAACACCCTGAATACCTTTCAAGTAAATTAGGACGAGAATGGTCCGAAGAAAATTCTATACAGCTAGATCATGTACAACATCATCACGCCCATGTTGCCTCTTGCCTAGCGGAGAATGGTTGGTCATTAAGTGCAGACAAGGTATTAGGTGTTGCATTGGATGGTTTAGGTTTTGGTGAAGATGACACACTATGGGGAGGTGAGTTTTTATTAGCCGACTATTTAGAATGTGAGCGTGTAGCAACATTTAAACCTGTAGCGATGTTAGGCGGAGCTAAAGCAATCTATGAGCCTTGGCGTAATACTTACGCGCACCTTATTGCAGAGATGGGTTGGGTAGAATTAAAAATTAATTATGAAGAATTAGAATTAGTTAAATATTTTGAGACGCAAGCGCTCGAAACGTATAACGCAATGTTGAAAAATAAACAGAATGCCCCAATAGCTTCATCTTGTGGTCGATTATTCGATGCTGCTGCTGCAGCTATGGGTATATGTCGAGAACAGGTTAGTTATGAAGGCCAAGCAGCCATAGAATTGGAAGCGATAGTTGACCAAAAAGCACTCGTTGAAGAAGATGATCTACTTGCCTATCCATTTGCAATTCCTCGATTACAACATAATCAGCTTCCATATATAGAACCCTTAGCAATGTGGCAAGCGCTATTAGGTGATTTAATTTTAAAAACGTCTCCCGGTATCATGGCAGCACGTTTTCATCGTGGGCTAGCAAAAGTCATTGTCACAATGATAACTAAACTCTGCACACAAGATGATGAACGTTATATTAATACCATCGCCCTTTCCGGCGGTGTTTTTCAAAATAAAATTTTATTTGAATTGGTAACTCAACAATTGCGTGAACGCGATTTTGAAGTACTAACTCATACACATGTTCCAAGTAATGACGGAGGGTTATCACTTGGCCAAGCAGCCATAGCAGCAGCGCGCGCTATACATGAGAGGAGAAATGCATAATGTGTTTAGGTATTCCCGGACAGATCGTTGAGATTGTTGATATTAAAAAGAAACTTGCCAAAGTCAATGTCTCTGGTGTTAAACGCGAGGTCAATATTGCTTGCATTGTTGATGATGATCATTCAGTAGAGTCATGTATTAACGATTGGGTGCTTGTGCATGTGGGTTTTGCAATGAGTCGGATCGATGCCGAAGAAGCAGAAAAAACACTTACATTGCTCACTGAATTAGGTGAAGCACAAGAAGAGATACGAATGATGCAAGCAGGTGTTATCCGATAGATTTTTGATTATAAAAAATGTCCGAAAACAAACAAAAACTTGAAGCGTTATATCCTTTCTTATCTGGAGAAACTAAGGATCCCGAGAAAGAAAATAAGTCTCTTTTAGATTCTGTATTAATAAAAGCAAATGACAGCGTCTTAGTAAATCAAGCTTACTTCTCAAAAAATGCAGAAGCATTAGTTGATACAGCAAAAACAATATCAACCGTTTACAAAAATAATGGCCGTTTGTTCACAATGGGAAATGGTGGCTCCAGTTGTGATGCTTCGCATATTGCAGTTGAGTTTTTACATCCTGTAACAGCAGGTCGCCCTGCCCTTACTGCAATTAATCTGGTTGCAGACACAGCAATGATGACTGCTGTCTCAAATGACATTGGCTATAAACACATCTATGTGCGGCAATTGGAAGCACTAGCTCGAAAAGGTGATTGTTTGATTGGAATTTCTACCAGTGGCAACTCAGAAAACTTAATTGCTGCTTTTAATAAAGCAAAAAAGATGGGGCTTAACACAATAGGTCTAACGGGGACTAATGGCGGGCATATGGCAGGGGAAAACTTTCTAGACCATTGTCTTGTCGTTGAAACAGATAGCATCCATCGCATACAAGAATGCCATGTAGCAACCTATCACATCCTCTGGGATTTAGTACACACCATTCTCGCTGATGCACGAGGAGATATTGGAGAATATGAATTATGAAATACGTTGATGAGTTTAGGGATCCCAAAAAAGCTAAAGCTCTATTAAAAGAAATTAATTTATTAGTTGATGAGATTGAAATCACTAAAGAACGCCCCTTACAGATCATGGAAGTTTGTGGAGGTCATACTCATTCCATCTTTCGCTATGGAATAGAACAAATGTTACCTGACAAGATAGAATTAGTGCATGGGCCAGGTTGTCCTGTATGCGTATTACCCATGGGCCGTGTAGATGATTGTGTAGCGTTAGCTGAACATCCAAATGTTATATTTACTACTTTTGGTGATGCCATGCGTGTTCCAGGCTCTAAAAAAAGTTTATTACAAGCCAAAGCAGATGGTGCCGATGTACGAATGGTCTATTCACCACTTGATGCATTAAATCTTGCTAAAGAAAATCCAGATAAAGAAGTTGTGTTTTTTGCACTGGGATTTGAAACAACGATGCCGAGCACAGCATTCACCATACTAGAGGCAGAAAAACAAGGTATTAAAAACTTCTCATTATTTTGTAATCACATCACTATTATTCCAACTGTAAAAGCGATTCTAGATTCGCCAGATATTTTACTCGATGGCTTTTTGGGTCCAGGTCATGTCAGCATGGTGATTGGTAATAAACCTTATGAGTTTATAGCAAAACATTACAACAAACCGTTGGTTGTTGCCGGATTTGAACCATTAGATATTTTGCAGTCGCTATGGATGGTCTTAAAACAGATCGTGGATGGTCGAAGCGAAGTTGAAAACCAATATCAACGTATTGTCCCTGATGAAGGAAATAACCCTGCATTGGATGCTATTAACAAAGTTTTTGAACTAAGAGAGTTTTTTGAATGGCGTGGCTTAGGATCAATAGATCATTCAGGTGTGCGTGTTAGCGATGCATATTCAAAATATGATGCTGAGCAAAAATTCTCTGTACCCAATTTAAAAATAGCAGATCCTAAAGCTTGTCAATGTGGTGAAGTTTTAAAAGGTGTCATCAAGCCATGGGAATGCAAGGTGTTTGGCACAGCTTGTTCTCCAGAAACTCCGTTAGGCGCACTAATGGTATCTTCGGAAGGTGCTTGTGCAGCCTATTTCAATTACGGAAAAATAGATTTAACTAGCTTGATTAAACAACGTGAAGAGCAACAAGCTGAGGAAATAATAAACGCATGAGTGCTGCTGCCAAAGACATAGAACAAAAAGGTGATATTCGTCGTCGTAGTGGCAAGGTTCGCGGAGACATTGTTACCTTAGCTCATGGTAGTGGTGGTAAAGCCATGCGTGATCTGATTGATGATATCTTTGTTAGTACCTTTGCCAACGAACATCTATCAACGCTTGAAGATCAAGCGCGAATTCATTTAGATAAATTTAATTCAAATGGAGATCGTATCGCTATGACCACAGACAGCTATGTCGTTGATCCACTTTTTTTTCCTGGCGGCAACATCGGTTCATTAGCGGTAAATGGTACAGTAAACGATTTAGCCGTCGGCGGAGCAAAACCCACTGCACTAACATGCGGAATGATCATTGAAGAAGGTTTCTCAATTGAAACCTTGCGTAGGGTCGTCACTGAAATGAAACAAGCAGCTGATTTTGCTGGTGTTAGTATTGTTACCGGAGATACCAAGGTCGTTCATCGCGGCGCTGCTGATAAGTTATTTATCAATACAGCCGGGATAGGTGTTATTCCGAAATCATATGATCTTACCGCTACTAAGATTCAGGAAGGCGATGTCATTATTACCAATGGTTATCTGGGAGATCACGGTGCCGCCATTGTTGATGCACGTGGTGAACTAGCTATTGAAAATACAATTAATAGTGATTGCCAAGCATTAAATCATTTAATCCAATCTATGTTGGAAACGTGTCCAAACATACGTTGTATACGGGATGCTACACGTGGTGGTATTGCTACTGTTTTAAATGAGTTTGCACAACAAGCAAACCTTTGTTTACGACTTCACGAAGATAAATTACGTGTACGTGACGAAGTTAAGGGCATGTGTGAAATTCTTGGGCTTGATCCGTTGTATCTTGCAAATGAAGGAAAATTAGTTGCTTGTGTACCCGCCGACCAGGCTGATGCACTGATAAAAGTTATGCAAAAAGACCCCGCGGGAAAAGATGCGGTGATTGTCGGTAACGTAAGTGCCTCACCTGAAGGTGTCGTCGTACTCTCAACCGTCTTTGGTGGTGATCGCATTGTCGATATGTTAGTTGGCGAACAGTTGCCACGTATTTGTTAAATAATTGCCCGTATGAACCAGACTATAAAAATTTCTGATGATGATGTTGAATTGGAATTAAATTATCAGCAGGCTTTAGATTTTCATAACGGTGATTCTATTTGGGGTGTAGCAGTTGCCTTTCGCATGTTGCAACTAGCGGCACGTTTTTTCAATGATAATAGAATTTGGAAAAGAAATGATTTGTATATTGTTAGTGGCCACCCTGGACCAGGAGTAAAAGATGCGATCGAATTTGTTACTCATTGCATTTCTAATGAGCAATTTACATTGCAAAAGGGTTGTGAAGGGAAAGGTTGTTCCAGAAACATGAAGTTTGAATGGTCTATTACAAATAATGATGTCACTTGCATTATAAAATTACGAGATGATTTCGTTCCCGAAGAATTTTATGCGGTTCTTGATCGTTTAAATACAGGTCAAGAACAAGAATCGGATAAAAATTTATTTGAAAAATTTAAACAAGATTTATCTGAAAAAATTTGGCAAGAAAGTATTAGTAATACATTTCGAATAATAATTGACACTGTAAATATAAATAAGAACAAAAGTGCCCATGCATGAACTTGGAATTACACGGAATATTGTTTCAATTGTAAGCGAACATGCTAAGGGGAAACCAGTGAAGCGTGTGCAGCTCGAAATTGGTAGGCTTTCGGCCATCATGCCCGATGCAGTACGTTTTTGTTATGACGTTTGTTGTAAAGGGACTGAACTTGAAGGTTCAACCTTAGAAATTATTGAAATACCGGGCAAAGCTCATTGTTACGAGTGTGATAACGATGTTGATCTTAATGATGTTTTATCTGCCTGTGTTTGTGGTTCTAGAAACTTGAATCGCCTGAGTGGCGAAGAATTGAACATAAAAGAAATGGAGGTAGCGTAATGTGTACTACATGCGGTTGTTCTGACGATGCAAAAGCAACAGTCACCGATTTAGAAACAGGTAAGGTCATTGCTATTGAACAACATGATCATTCACACCATCATGAGCACGACCATGACCACTTGCATGATCATGATCACCACCACGATCATGATCACCACCACGATCATGGACATTCACATGGAACGACCATTCCACTTGAAGAACAAATTTTAGCCAAGAATAATTTATTAGCCGAGCGTAACCGTGGTTGGTTTGATGGCCGAAATATACTGGCACTCAACCTTGTTAGCTCACCTGGCTCAGGTAAAACCACTTTATTAGAAAGAACCATAAATGACCTATCAAAGGAATTAGAAATTAATGTTGTAGAAGGTGATCAAGAAACTGTCAACGATGCAGAACGTATCAAGAGTACTGGCTGTAAAGTAGTACAAGTTAACACAGGTACTGGATGTCACCTTGAAGCAGATATGTTAGAACGAGCAGTAAAACAACTAACTCCTCCAATGAATTCCATTGTAATGATTGAGAATGTAGGCAACCTAGTTTGCCCCGCCCTTTTTGATTTAGGTGAAAAACATAAGATCGCTATTTTGTCTGTTACTGAAGGTGAAGACAAACCGAGTAAGTATCCACACATGTTTCAAGCCTCGGACATTATGATCTTGAATAAGATTGATTTATTACCTTACGTAAAATTTGACGTTGCAAGTTGTATTGAACATGCACACTCAGTAAATCCTAGCCTCAAAGTATTTCAATTATCTGCTACAACAGGTGAAGGTCTAGAAGAATGGTATGACTGGTTGCGCATAAATTCAAAAACACAAGAAAAAGAAAAAGTAAGCTTATGATGACCCTGCTTCTCTTTGGTTTTTTGATTGGTATGCGCCATGCGCTAGAAGCTGATCACGTTGCGGCTGTAGCAAGCCTAACAACGAAGACTAATTCGCTACGAAACGCGATTCGTCAAGGAGCTGTTTGGGGTTTAGGTCACACACTTACTTTATTCATTGTAGGTACATTTGTCTTAATGATCGATAGTCTTATTCCTGAACAAGTTGCTAACATGTTGGAGTTTTTAGTTGGTATCATGCTAGTTATATTAGGGTTCGATGTATTAAGACGCTTATATAAAGAACGTGTTCACTTTCACTTACATGAACATCAAAATGGAAAAACGCATTTTCATGCGCATTCTCATAAAAATGAAACCGTGCATAATCCAAAAGTTCATGAACATAAACATCCCAATAAATTCCCGTTCCGAGCATTATTTGTTGGTTTAATTCATGGGCTGGCTGGATCAGCAGCACTACTGTTATTGACACTAGACACAGTCCCTTCTATTGCAACGGGTATACTTTATATCGCTCTATTTGGATTGGGATCTGTTATTGGTATGGCTATACTTTCTGTAATTATTGCCATACCGCTCCGTTATTCAGCAAAAAAGCTTACTTGGCTTCATCATTCTTTGCAGGGTGCTATTGGTATTGCAACGATCATTGTTGGTGGTCTCCTTATTCATGAAGTCGGTATCATTCAAAAATTTCTAATGTCATAATTTATATTTCTATGTCTGATCAACAACTGCAAAAAGCTTTCGAAACTGAACGAAACACCATAAAAAAAACGATCCAACAGGGCGAAATTCCTGCTGCTATCTTTGATGCGATAAATGCACACCATAAACGCACGGATGAGGCGAATACTTCTATAGAAGCTTATTCAAATGTTACAACCTCTTGTAAAAAGGGTTGTGATTTCTGTTGCCATTTTAAGGTAGAAGCAGGTCCCGAAGAGATATTTCTAATCGTTGATTATATTGTTAAACACTTTGATCAAGCTGAATTGGATACAGTCCTTGAGACAGCTCAAGCCAATCAAAATATCATTAGCGACTTAACTCAGGAAAAACGAATTAAGACCAATCTAGCCTGTGCTCTATTAAGAAATGGTAAATGTTCGGTTTACTCAGTACGTCCATCGGCTTGTAGAAAGATGCACTCGTTAGATGTTGAGACTTGTAAGTCTTCTTTTGATAAACCTGAAGACACTACGATACAAAACTCTGAAGTCCCATTAATTGCCTCTGTTCTATTATCAATAGGATCAGCAGCGCGGCAAGGGTTAAATGATGTGGGTTTAGATTCGAATTTATATGACTTGAATGAAGTACTATACGATGCATTAAAAGATAGTAAATATCAAAAACGTTGGAAGAATGGTAAAAAAGCCTTCGTATAGCTACTAACAAGTTAAGGCAATCGTTTATAAAAGCGAAGTCTTTCGCTATCAACGAGCTTTAATTATGAAATATATTTTTCCGTTAATATCATTATTCTGTTTTTCAGTACATGCTTATCCGCATTCCGCAGATCTTGAAGATTATACTATTTATGGGCATGAAGCAGAGTTAATTGGAGAAGCATTAACTGCGTCGGAAGGTATTATTGGTCGTGGTGAAATTTCCAGTCGTCCAGTTTTACGCACAGGTGAAATTCTTGAGTTTGTACCGGGCATGATCGTGACTCAACACAGTGGCTCCGGTAAAGCAAATCAGTATTTTCTTCGTGGTTTTAATTTGGATCACGGCACAGATTTTCGAACTACAGTCGATGGTATGCCAATCAATATGCGAACGCATGGCCATGGGCAAGGATACACGGATTTAAATTTTATAATACCTGAGTTTATTGATCGTATTGATTACCAGAAAGGACCCTATCATAGTGAAAACGGTGATTTTTCATCAGTTGGTTCAGCAAACTTTAGTCTTACTTCAAAATTAGAAGATGCATTTTTATCAACAGAAATTGGTGAATATCAATTCTTTCGTAATGTAGCTGGTGGAAACCTAAAATTTGGAAAAAGTAATCTCTTGTTAGGTGTTGAATCACATCTCTATGATGGCCCATGGGAAAATATTGAAGAGAATGTTGTAAAATTTAATGCTTTGGCCAGATATACAACACCATTAACGGAAGGAAACTTTTCACTAACATTTATGGCTTATGATAATGAGTGGAACTCAGCTGATCAGATACCACAACGTGCAATTGTTAGTGGAATTATTGATGAATTAGGAACAATTGATACAACAGTAGGAGGTGAAGCTGAACGTTATAGCCTTTCTACACAATGGCAACAATCCAGCTGGGATTTAAATGCTTATATAATTAAATCTAAATTGAATTTATTTTCTAATTTCAGCTACTTTCTAAACGATACGGTTAATGGTGATCAATTTCAGCAAATTGATGATAGAAAAGTTTATGGTGGCAGTGTTAATAGTTACAGCACATCACAGATTGCCAATAAAGAATTATTTCATTTTTATGGTTTAGAGTTTCGCTACGATGATATAGATGATGTCGGCCTCCATCTCACGCGCGAGCGAAAGAGACAAAGAACTGTAAGACAGGATAGTGTCAATGAATACTCTCTAGGATTATTTTGGGAAACAGAAATATCATTAACGGACAAGCTAACGACAACTGTCGGAGCACGTTATGATTATTTATCCGCAGATGTAAATAGTGATAACCCTTTGAATAGCGGAAATAATGATGATTCTTTAGTAAGTTTTAATGCCGGGTTAAGTTATAGTTTAAATAAACATTTAGAAACCTATTTAAATGCAGGGCAATCATTTCATTCCAATGATGCGAGAGGCGCGACGATTAATATCGACCCTTCTTCAGGCAACCCGATCAATAAGGTTGATTTATTAGTACGAGGCGAAGGCGCTGAAATTGGACTGCGTTTTCATGATGCTAAAAAATTCAATATATCAATGGCACTTTGGATGCTAGAGCTTGACTCAGAACTTTTATTTGTGGGTGATGCTGGAAATACTGAAGCCAGTCGGGCATCACGTCGGTGGGGTGTCGAACTTGCTTCTTACTTTTGGGTAAACAAAGCACTTAGTGTTGATTTTGAGTTTGCCTGGTCTCATTCACGTTTTACAGAGGATGAAATTGGCGAAGGTGACAGTATCCAAGGTTCATTACCCATTGTACTGAGTAGCGGTTTTACCTGGACTCCTGTACAAAACCTAAGCACAACACTTCGCCTGAGGCATTTTGGGGAAAGAACATTAGATAGTTTTGATAACATACAATCAGACCCGTTGACTGTTGTGAATCTTGGTATTGATTACAATATAGAATCGTGGAATTTAGGGTTAGATGTACTTAATCTATTTGACAGTAACGACCATGATATAGATTACTTATATAACTCAAGATTAAATGGTGAACCTACTGCAGGAATTGAAGATATTCATTTTCACCCTATTGAGCCAAGAGCAATTCGTTTCAGTATTAAATACCTTTTTTAATTTTTATTTGGAATCATAATAATTACTGTTTCTCATTCTCGTGTTCAGAGAATGAGTTTTATGAAACACACGAAATTTATAAAAATTCATGATTTGCAATTAATCGTTTTATAGACAAACTTTTTCAAAGTCTGCTTTTGGCAGCCGTTTGCTGAAAGTTAGGTTATTAAATAAATATCTGCTCTCCTTTTGAGTCATCCCCGCTAACCCATCCATTTCAATTGAACGTAGAATCTAACAAAAATAATTTAATGTATTCCGATTCGGGGCATTTATGGGGGCATATTTAGGACGGTTGTGCAGAAATTTGAATGATGTGAATAAGTTAACTTTATGCTTCAAGTCCTGCTAGAGGAACCGAATTAATAATTTTATTATTGGCAGTTATTTTTAAATCCTTTAATCAAGATAGGCAATAACATACTAGTATTTTATCAGCAGTATTTTTCGCGATTACTGGACTTAAGAACTGATGGCTATTAATCACTAGGTCGGCTTGTCCCAGAGAAGTATTCATTATAAAACTTATGCAACGCGTAAGTTTATTACTTAACAATAATATAACTCTTATTTCCATATTGGATGTTCTTGCCAGCCCTCTGGAATACCCATTGAATCAAAGCTAGCGATACTTTTATCAAATGATAGAAGTAAATTCGTCACTGCAGTTTGCCAATCGGTGCAATTACTAGTGCTTTTCAAAAGATGGCGCAACATTAACAAAACAATAAATACTCTTCGGTTAGTTGGAGTGACCGGAGGCAACCATTCTACAGAAAGACCTTCTGTTTTCGGACGTATGGAAAGATCTCTATTCCATAATCTAGCATGATGTGCGCAAATATTTCGGATATACGTTAGCGTATGCAGCCAAGTCAGAAGTGTTTTATGATGCATTTCGAAAAACTCTGATATTACTTTTTTATCATCATTTTTCATCCCTTTGTACATGAATGAAATTGCACCAAATGACGTAATCTCCGTCGCCATCCACAGAGGGACTTTGGGAAACCCGTTATATTTAGTTTTGAAATGATCAATGAAAGTTTCTTTTGAATCCGAAATATCTTTTTCAAGGCGACGATACCACTCAGCATATTTGAAAGAATCATGGAAACTTGCAGCATCTGCATGGGCGAATGGGCCATACTTATGTGTCATATTGTACGTGATTTGAGTCCTTATTATGACTTCTGCCCTCTCAATAGCATCCATCACATTCAAGCGCAGCTTACGGTCAAACTCATATAGGTACAGTGCATTTTCAAAAGTAGCGCCCGTTCTAAAAGTATTTAGTGTTTTACTACTTGCGTCTCTTTCTTTAAATAGGTGCCAATAACCGGTAAGTCGATAATAACTAATTTCTGACAAATGCTGTGCCGCTTTATCTGTATTAGCAAATACCAGTCCGCGAGATTGAAGTCTTTCAATTTGTTCTGGATAGGTGGTGGGATCTTTTTTATAATCTTCCTTGGCCATTCTAATACCTAAATCGTAGGCGAAAAAAAGCCGTCAAGGTTACGCATAAATATCGGCAATGAAGTTTCAATTCATAGGCGTGACGGCTGTGTTACTAATAATAATACTGCTTAACTTACATAATTCAACCTGTTGTTGAAAAATAATAGTCTCATATGATCATTGTTTTTATTAGTTTTTTTAATTATATACACATATTATCCACAGGATTTTAAGATCGTTTTCACAATATCTAGTACAATGCATTTTTATCCACAACTAGATATTGATTTTCGTATATTTTTTATCATGCACAATTTTCTAAGTTTATATATAATACGCATAGATAAACAACTAGGCACTCTGATACTTGAGTAAACGAAGAGAACAGTACGTTAAACATCTAGAGTCACAAGATTGGAAAGTGCAACGCGCATATGCATTGCATAGAACATCAGGCTTATGCCAATTTTGCGGTGACATCGCAACTCAAGTCCATCACGTTATATATCCTAAACAGTTTGGTGACGAACACCCGAATAGCCTAATCCCTGTATGTGACAGCTGCCACAAAACATCCCATGGAGTTCAAAAAATGAAAAAACTTATCGAAGCTGAAAGGATGTCTGATATATCTCCTGCAGGCACTAAGTGGAAATACCTGGTAAGTGACGGCAGAGTTTATGCTTCGGCTGAATCATGGCTCAATGCACTACAAGTCCCAAAATGTTTAACTGAATGGTTTAAAGGCCTTCTTTCCATGAATGCTATGCTCAAGAAAAATGACGCGGGTGGTGAACTTGAAATGGAATTCTTGAATATAGCAGTTTATCGCTGGCCAGCCGTTGCTGAAGTATTAAGGGTGTTTGATAGAAATTGGTATACGGATGGATATAGAAAGCAATCAAGATTTGAAAAACAACAAATAGACACCTTCCATGAAAACTATGAGCGTTTACTCTCTTGGGGCTACGACTTACAAGAACGAGCGCTTAATACCATATTGAATGCTCCAAGAACCTCTAACCAACCAGTCACACAGGATGATCTAGTTGAGGCCATAAAAGGAGCTGTCGCTCCACGACTGCAGCAACATGATGATAAGATAAATGAACATGATATATTAATTGGGGTGATGTCAGATGCCATCCCAGCTATGCGTGATCAATCTGAGTTCATTACAGTAAAGCAAGCCATCAGTGAACAGGGCTTTGATGCCAGCGACATGCCTTTATACCCTAAATCCAAAGAAAACCTTTCCAATATTGCAGGTCAAATACTAAAGAAAAAGAATGTCGAGCAAGGAACTTCCAAAGTCTCACGATTAGATGGCACATCAGCAGCGGCAGAAATGAACACTTATCGACGTAGAGATATCTATGAAGTGTTAAAGGAAATGCAGTCCCAAGGACAATACAGCCTGTTAGATTAATCATCGTCTTTGCCATGCGCCATTTTTAACTTCTAAATATTCATCATATTCTACTTGTTCATTTTCGGGTAACGGTATACTACTCATGCCGAATACAAGGCTGATTAGTTGTCAAACTTACGGTGGAGATTGCTTATTTTTTCGCAGCACATAAATCAGACATTCAAAAAATGAAAATAGTTGAAAGACGTACATTTGGTGAATTGCATGAGCACTTTCAGAACTACGACCCCCGGTACACAATATATCGAGGTGTAAGTAGTGTCGATCATAAACTGATAACTACACTTGGACGACTTGAATTAAAAACTGGTGATACTCACTCGTTAGCAGAAAATAGAATTCTTAGTACATTTAAGGAACGAGCTCTCCCATTTCTTAAATCAATGCCAAATAACGATTGGGAATGGCTTGCTTTAGCCCAGCATCACGGATTGCCTACAAGGTTACTTGATTGGACGAGAAACCCTTTGGTGGCAGCATACTTTTCCGTAGAAAAAGAAAGCAACGAACCCGGTATAATTTATGTATTGAACCAAGAAAACCAACAATTAGTTAATATTGATAAGCACAGGGATCCACTGAAAGTAGAAGGAGCCCCATTACGATATATCCCAAGCCATGTTACAGAAAGAATTATTGTTCAGAATGGTTTATTCACTTTCCACCCTGAAAAACCTAGCGAACCATTTGATAACGATCAAATAAAGAGAATAAAAATACCTTCAGATGCAAGAAAACGTTTAAAAAAGGATTTATATCGCTATGGAATACATGAAGCATCAATGTTTCCCGGCCTAGATGGGTTGGCATCTCATGTTAAATGGATGAATGAAAAATCACATTAATATAATGTCTTAGCCTACCCTGGCATTATGAGCCTGAACTGAAATTATTCACTACTAACTCAAAGAATCACTTAGGACACATGCTCTGTGCCAAAACCTTTTTCACTTGGTTTTGAATTGGTGTTCATTCAGCCCTAATTTGACACACTTTTAAGTATATAAATTTGATATTTATAGATTTGGCAGTATTTAATTTTTAATCTACATTTTAATTACGAGTTAAGAATAAATATGAAAGAAGGATATATAAATGCCAATATTTATTATCAACAAGAATACTCAACCTAGCGGTGATAATGAAGTACATAATGCGACTACTAGTTGCTCACATATGCCAAATAGTGAAAACCAGATAGCATTGGGAAGTCATCCCTCTTGTCATGAGGCAGTTGCTGCAGCAAAAAGAAAATGGCCAAACAATAAGATTGATGGTTGTTATTATTGTTGTGAACCTTGTCATACTAGCTAAAAACTAAATACCGTCACTTATGGTATATGATCTGTACTAAAACCTTGTTCACTAGTTCAAGAAACAATATGGCTGACTTTACAAGAAATGATTCTCCTGTAGATTCTTCTATTACTCTTTTCAACCAGGTTCTACTCGCATTAACTTGCTTTAATATTTCTGGCTTATTCCCTATTCCATTTTATTTTTATAACTAGGTTTTAAACGCATCAAAAAACTTAATTAAGTTATATTAATTAGTTTTTTTAATATTTTCATATTTGGGAATAGGTCACCCACTTCTTTATTCAGTGCAGTTGCTATCTGAATAAGATTAATTGTCGCTACGTTGCGTTCTCCACGTTCCACACCACCATAATATGCCCTGTCTAGCCCTGCTTCGCTGGCAAACGCTTCTTGAGAGTAACCAGCTTGTTCTCTCAGTTTGCGTATTTGCTCACCTAAAGCAAGCAATTGTGGGTTCTTTTGCATTTCTCAACATTAAGATTATACTTGCTTTACATCCACGGCTTATAAGGAGCTTTTTGAGGCACTTATATGGATAAACTTAAAAAAATATTGATTGGTATAGCATTTCTAATACCTGCTTTAGTAGTCACAGGGGCAATAACTTTTATGTTAGCGAAAGCAGATTATGGGGCTGATCCGGGGCTTGAAGTGGGTTTGATTCTATGGGGTACATGGGCATTAGCATGTGGTTTCTACTTCAAAAAATCTAAACTCAAAACTGGTGGTATCGTCTTGTTAATATTCGCCGCTATAGGACTAGCGAATGGTGTTGCTTGAAGCATGTAAACTTCAAATATTTATCCTGCTTTCTGAATGGTGAATCAAGCCTAAAACAAAAAGAACAAGTTAATATATGTCAAATGTAATAATTCTACTGGGAATAACCCTTCTTTTTTGTCTTAAGTTTGAAACCATTAATTGGTACATAATGGGGCAGACTATATTTGTTATAGTTATTTATATTGGCTATGACATATATAGAAAACGTAAAGAAGGTTAACTGTCTAAATTTATCCTAAGATAAGAAAAGACTGCTTGGGCATATCTCTGGCTAAGAATGTTTTCTTCCTGTCTAAGCTCCATGAATGTTTTCCAGTGCATATATTTTGGTTTTGAAAGTATTGGTTCTGAAAGATTACTAGATGCGCCCAAGCGTTTTCTTATCTTCCATATTTTTCGTATTAACTGATCTACGTCCCCTTCTATTTGACATGAATAAGGTAATTTATGACATTTCCGACATAAAAACTCATTATCTTTGTCATATAATATTTCTGATGATTTATCGCACTGCGGACACCTAAACCTGTATCTGAAACCACCATAGTTACAATTGATTTTATCTAATGGAATTACCTGACGATTACTAAGCAGTATTAATTTATCCATCTTCGCCCGAAATTCAAGATATTCACCATTACTCAATAGGTAATAATCAATCCATCCATCATCAATTAAACGCTCTTTCTTAATTTTACGTATATCCAAACTGCATAATTGTTCAACTCTCATCTTTTTGTTGGTATACGTAGTCATAAATAATCTCCTATCAACCTAAATTGTTAGTCATCTTTTTACTAATTTACAGTCACTGAAATTATTAGTAACGATAAGCCACATTTAAAACTTGCACATGAACTTCTCACTGTTTTATTTTCTAGGGGGAGGAATAAACCGGAAAACCCGTAAACCACTTTGTAACTTGTGTATTCAACTTAATGAAATATAGCACTAGTAATGGGTTTGTGGCTTTATTAGGTATATTACGTTTCATACCTTTTCTTCTTTATTAGCTAAATAACCCCCGGCTGTAAAACATTATTTATTGGCTCCTGAATTTCTACAAGTGAGCTATTTAGAAACTCATAAGTTAAAGCGTTATTGTCACGATTCCGAGTGGCTGTCCATGCGATATTTGTCAACAAGGGGAGCGCTCTCAGCAAACTTGATTTCGAAAACTCACAAGCTAAACCATGATGCACTTCATTAGCATCTTTACTATTCAGCATATAAATTTTAACAATTTCTGATTGTATTAACGGTCCATTATTGAGAATGCGCTGAACAAATAATTTTTCTGATTCATACTTATTTAACTTCTCTTGTATTTTGTTTTGCTCTGACACTAAACTTGACGCTTGTTCATTTAGTTTGCAAACACTATCCACTATATCGTAGTAACTCATGCCTATTACTCTTTTATATCCGTACGAAACCGTTGAAACAACATCGCCTCGAGATTTGACACGCCTAAACTCAACGACAACATCACCTTCAGATGGAGTCATGAGATTTATTGAATAAGCACAATCAATATCATTCATCGTATCTGATGTTCCTTCATAAATAAGGTTTCCTTCTTCATCTGGATATTTATTAGTATGGCCAGCAATGATGACCGTTGCATTTTTGGCAACCAATTTTCGGAGAACATTGTAAAAGTCCGATTGATTCTTTTTGTTCATCAAGTCAGTAAATTTTTTCAATGTATCTAGTATGATAATTATTTCAGAAGCATCATCAGTGTTAGAAAGCTCATCTAGCATATTAAGTATATCGCCAGGAGATATCCCTGATTCAGCAGGACTAATCATTTCAAACCCATGTTTTTCAGCCATCTTCCCTTTGGTAAACAAACCTTTGTAACTATCATCAGCATTAATATAAAAAAGATTACTATTTTTTATCGTTCCTTTAATAATGCTATCAATAATGAAATGCATGAACAGTAAGGTTTTACCCGTTCCCGGCTTAGCAAAAAATAAAGTTATTTGCCCCTTTAATGCCATTCCTTCAAAAATATACACATCGTTTTGTAAATTTTTTTCCATTTCAACAATTCTCCGAGTAACTGATAAATCTCTTAGTTTATTTAGCACTGAGGTTGTAGTGATATCAGTAGGATCTAATATAGGTGTCGCTAAAGACTGCTGTGATACGGACTTACTCCCATACACATTCACTTGATTATTAACTGAGTTAATAACAGTGTTAGTTAAGTAATGTTTATGATTATCAGGATGCCATTTGTCCCGGACTAACTGTGACTGCCACATGATGTTCCATATACGTGCGTGGTTCTTACCTGTCCAAAAGGCAAGCATCTGTGCAAGTGCTGCATCAGCAGCAGAACGGTCATAAGGATCTTCTTCTTTAAATGAAGGGTAAGCTAAATGTAATTGTGATTCGTTGTTAGTCCAGAGGTCTTTAAATGATGCCTTGTTTCCAAACACACTACCTGCTGACTTAGCGTTCATTGCTTTTGCAATCAACTCATCATCACTAACAATTGGGTTAGCTTCATCAACGTGCGTGTCTCTCCAACCGATTACGTTTTGTTCTGACTTGGTAAAGTAGTCATCAATAATTTTTTGGAGTGCTTCAGTGCAGTCAGTTGCTGCATTACCAATAGTGTTTAAATCAGTTAACGCAACGAATCTATCTGCTGAATATAATTCTAATTTATTTTCTTTATTTTTACAGCCATGTTGAACAGGCGTGGTAGTACCAAAGATGTGCAAGCCTTTACCTGATTGTGATACTTCAACTGCTGCACCACTTAAACGAGTACACAGTTCGGTGGCGATCTCTTTCCATGAACCATCATCGTTCTGACAGTTATCAATATCTAAAAAGAAGAATGGATCTTCATGAGTAAATACAAACGCGATACCATAATCATTACCCAACTCAAGACCTGCAACAGTGTCATAGTCTAACCATGCTGCTCTATCGTGTGCGTTACATACTTCTTTCGTGTGTGGGTTAACTGGTAACTTATCTTTCTTCCCTTCAATCTTTGACGGTACTAGCTTGTACAATATGAATTGCCTATAAGCCAACAACGGTGACAGTGCAGGTGATAAATTCACACTGGTTGGCATCCATGTATACGGGAGCCTATTTCATAATTGAATAAAATGCATTTTTTATCGGCGTTAAACAAGCTAAAGAAACCAGTAACCACGTTTCTTTTATTTTTTTTAACCTGCTCTTGAAATGAAACTCCTGCTTCTTTTAACTGGGACGTCCAAAATGCACTGAGTTTTAAATTTAGATCTAAATTAATATTTTTTTTGTATGCTTCCTCAACAACATGTTTTATTAGTTCTGCCTTCAGGTCCGCAGGTTGACATGAAGGTATGAGAAGTGCTTTATCCTGAAATTTCATCCAGCCATCATAAAATTCCGTCGCTTCATCTACTGTGATGGGCAAAGGAATGCTTATACAGGCAACAAATGGTGTTTTATATAAATCTGAACCAACTACAGCTAATCCCTGTCCTTGAAAAATAGGGTAACCCTTAGGTAAACTTAGGTTATACAACTGCTTTAACGTTTGATTTATTTCATCAGAAAATGTTTGGCTAATTAAGTCAGCCGGTCTTTTTTGAATTGTCATAGTTTAGCTCCAGTTGGAACCACCATGGATAACGAAAGCTGAAAATAGGCACTCATTTAATATGAGTACCTCCGCAAACCACCCTTCGATTATTCTTAATAGTGGTATTATTCAGCTTTAAGAGTTTGTTCGATCCATTGATCGATTTCCTTTGAGGACCATCCAACTAAACGTGGTCCCAGCGGTCTCCGTTTAGGAAATGATGGATCATAGCTCTTATTCTCAGGACTCATACGGTTATATAACGTGCTCCGGCTTAAGCCTGTACGCTCTATAACTTGATGGAAACGTAATATCTTATTACACATATTGGGATATACCCCTGTATTGTTGATAACGGAGGGTATGATCACAGAAGAAATTAATTGAGACTATGTGATTAAAATGACCTTATTTAACCACCTTGGCTTAAAGCTTTTTTTAGCGTTGGAAAGTGCCATCCGATTTTTTTATTTTTGATAATTGAACGAATCGTTTCCTCTGCACGATTAGTTTTCTCTGCAATGGTCAAAACAGCCTCATCGAATGTCATGCCTTTTTTCACAACTAAAATTGCAACTTCAAATTTGGTTTGATAAATATCATCTATATTGTATTTACGACCCTTACCTTTTTTAAGTTTTAACGCTGCTTCGAGAGATTTTCCGTTAGACGCAGAATTTAATCCATCAGCCATCCATTGAGCTAGGGCAGTAGGAAAAGCTTTACCCTCTTTAATTAAGTCGGCTGCCCAATCACACAATTGTCTCGCTACCCATTGCGCATCATAATCATCTGACATTCCACCTATATCCAGTAATCGAACCTGATGCTCAGCTATTTTTTCTTGTTCTTCGCTAGACTGTTGAGAAAACTTTATAACTTTTTCTGTCTTATCTTTCGGAGATGTCATTGCATATTCTCCACATGAAGCTTGGTGTCATCATTCGATTTAATAACGTCAAGGTAATCTGCCCATGCCTGCATCATTTTTCGACGCTCAGGAAGATAGTCTGCGTAATTATATGCAGCTCGCACCGAATCTCGCTCAGCATGTGCGAGTTGTCGTTCAATTGCATCACGATTCCATCCCTGCTCATTCAATAGCGTTGAGGCCATACTACGAAATCCATGGCCCGTCATTTCCCCCTGTGCGTAACCTAAACGTCTGAGCGCACCATTAACGGTATTTTCAGACATGGGCCGTCTCGGAGAATGAATCCCTGGGAACACATATTCACGTTTACCCGTCACGGGATGTAAATCCTTAAAAACTTCAATGGCCTGATTAGACAGAGGAACAATGTGGACAGCTTTCATTTTCATTTTTTCTGCTGGAATTCGCCATTCCGCCTTATCAAAATCTATCTCGGACCATTCTGCATGGCGTAATTCGCCAGGTCGAACAAACGTAAGTGGGGCTAACTTCAGAGCACATTGCGTCATATACTGACCTTTGTACCCCTCGATAGCCCTCATCAATTCCCCAATCTGCTTAGGATCGATAATCGATGCAAGATGTGTTCTTCGATTTGGCGTCAAAGCGCCCTTAAGTGCTGCAGAAGGATCGTATTCAGCTCGGCAAGTTGAGATGGCATAACGGAAGATTTCGCCACAATTTTGCTTCGTACGGTGTGCTGTATCGACCTTACCCTGCTTATCCATACGATTGAGTACATTCAGTAACTCAGCAGGCTTAATTTCATGTATCGGTCGGGAACCCAGCCAAGGGTATATATTTTTTTCAAGCCGCTGCCGCATTTTAACAATGTACCCTTCCGAGCAGATATTGGCTTTTTTAATGAGGAACTCCTCAGCCACTTTTTCGAAACTGTTGCTCGCCTGCTCCATACTGTTGAAGTGTTTCTGTTGTTTCTCAAAACTGGGATCAAGTCCCTCAGCTATCTGGGTGCGCGCTTCTAAACGCAAATCGCGCGCACGCTTTAGACTGACTTCCGGGTATTTCCCAAAGGAGAGAGACTTCTCCTTGCCCGCAAAGCGGTATTTCATACGCCAAAGACGGCTACCTGACGGATTAGCAACAATATAGAGCCCTTCCCCATCAAAATACTTGGTAGGTTTAGCAGGTATTTTAAGATTTCGAATTTTGGTGTCACTGAGAGGCATGATGATAATGACTCCCCTCAATTAAAGATCGGCCCCAAACCCTTACGCTTGTTAGTTTGAGCAGCACACACGGGCAAATATTACCCAATTTTTTGGTTTTCTTAATCGATTCAATGCATTGCATCTTCATGGGGGTATCGGACTCCTCAAAAAGGCTAGTTACCCTAAAATATACCCCCATTTGGGGGTAGATTGCAATGGATTGTGTTGAATACTGCTGGACGGTTAAAACCCTTAAAGCTTTATATATAAAGAGTTTTAGAGGCTTTATTGGACGTCTCTGGACATCCTTGGACTGTCAATTGGTGCCGATGGGCGGACTCGAACCGCCACGGGATTACTCCCACTACCCCCTC
>CAXBGL010000016.1:0-24864 GCA_963975255.1 uncultured Nitrosomonas sp.
AACCTACGACCTTCGGGTTATGAGCCCGACGAGCTGCCAGACTGCTCCACCCCGCGCCTGAACAGTGAATTGTAGCAGCATTTGTTTATAAAAGTCAATCAGTTTTCTTGTCGATGTAGAGAGCAAATAAACTGTTCGGGTTTGTAACACACGATCTGTCCGGCTTATCTGTAGTCAAGGGAGGGGTTGAGGTGCAACTGACGGAATGGTTACAGGAAATACGGAAGATGAGATTTGAAGAAGCTGACGGTTGTAGAAGTGCTCGTCTCACGTATGCTGAGGCAGCTTTTCTCCTTGGATATGTGGTCGAACATTCGGTGTTACATCGCCAGATACGACGAAGGAGGACTGGAAGCGCTGATTGATAAGCGGCTTACCCAGGCTTCACATCGTTACACACCCGTTGATGAAGTGATGCAGTTAATGGAGAGATATCAAGGTCGTTACTCAGGATGGAACGCCAAACACTCTCGCACATAGCATTGCAAGGATGGCAGTACGTGTAGCTATACGTGGGTTAAGAGTCGTTTGCAAACTGGGTTGATAAAAAATGCTAAAAAGCGTAGCGCGCATCGTAAACGTCGTGAACATTCCCGCTACCTGGCATGATGATCCATCAGGATGATAGTGCTCATGAATGGATAGCGAACCAAAAGTGAGATTTGATCGTTACCATGGATGATGCGACAAATGAGCACTATTCGATGTTTTTTGTTGCAGAAGAAGTCACTGCCAGCAGCCTCAGGGGTGTTCAAGAAATTATTGAGAAACGCGGGTTATTTTCGTCCTTCAAATATCTTTTTTGAACGTGTCCAGATGTCATATAGCCGGCATTGATACTCATCTATTATTTCAGCAAGTTTGGCAATTATCATGATATTAGTCAGGTAAAATCAGAAAGTACGCATGCCGGAAAACCTTAGGAATTACGATCACCCACATCTGTTTCCACAAATGTATTAAACACCCATCCTTCGTTCTCTTCCTCTGTTTGTACCCGCAACCAATTACCTCGATAGGCAATTGCTACTAGTATTGTACCTTTTTTAAGTATGCTATGTATTGCAGCACCAGTATTGGGCCCTTTACGCAAATTAACTTCTGTTTTAGTACGCAGCATGATCGGTGTGTGAAGCGTCACGACAGAACGATCTGAGTAAGCGGCCTTGCGGTTTTTATCTGTCACCAAATTGATAAGTTCAAAAGCCTGTGAAGCATAGTTCATAGCTGCGGCATATTCTGCGTGCGTATAGGCTAATGTAGCTGCATCAAGCAAACGCTGCGCTTGTACTTGTATTGCTTGCTCAGATACAGACATTTGATCTTGTTTCATGCTTTCCATAGCCACTTCTACTTCTGCAATGGTTGAAGCAGTGCTTGGTTTTGTTGCTAATCGATGTAATTTAACCTGAGCACGTGCGACTTCGTTGGTCGCTTCCTGCAGCACCTGATCCTGATCTTGTTGACGAATATTTTGGCTAAGAATCAATTGATCCTTTTCCGCCAGTACTTTCTCTAGGCGCTCAATTTCATCTTGCAATGCTTTGTAATCCGGTGTTGGCTCTGAATTCAAAACAGGTTCAGAAACAACTGGGTCAGGAACAGACTGCACAGAAGCACAACCTGCCAAATTTAAACCAAGTAGAACAACAATCATCTGACATGGTAATTCTGCAATGTAATGCTTAAACAACCTATATAACTTTACTATTTCTTTCTGTATCAATGATTTTTTTCCTAGTTAATATCTTCGCATCTCAACTACATTATGGTGCTATTGGCTACATTTTCAACTAACTATATTATTATCGACAGCCATAAAAAAAACTTTAACAAAAAAATTTATTTTAGCGACTTAATATAATCTCAAGTACAAACTTACTACCAATATAAGCAAGTAATAATGTAACAAATCCGGCCAGCGTCCATCGAACAGCAATCCGTCCGCGCCAACCATAAAGCTGCCTACCAACCAGCAATGCAGCAAATACACCCCAGGAAATAAAACCAAATAAAGTTTTATGTGTAAAAGTAAGTGATTGACCAAATACCTCTTTGGAAAAGATTATGCCACTAAGCAAAGTCAGTGTCAGCAATATAAACCCTACCCATATAATACGGAACAGCACCTTCTCCATCACCAAAAGTGGAGGTAAGTTAGTCAATATTGAAGGTATGCCTGGGTGATGCAAATGACGTTCTACCACTGTCATTAACAATGCATGTAATGCAGCAATGGTAAGCAGGCTATACGCCATCATTGCAACCAGTATATGAGCCTTGAATGCGGGTAATTCTGTATTGTCTAGAGGCCTTAGAGAAGGAAATACTAAAGGTAACAATACTGCTATCGCAGCGATTGCCGCTACCGGCGCCACCAATGTTTGCAATCCTTCAAAACGATTGAAGAACCCTGAGAACCAATAAATAAATGCCGTCAACCATACAATCGAAGAAATAGCACTGCCTACACCAAAACTTAAACCCGCACCTATAAACATAGACTGATAAAGTGTCATGACGTGCAATACCAACGGTACAAGCATGGCATAATGTACCCAAGTAACTGCTACGTTGACACCCTCTTTACCACTATTTGATGTAGGTCCACTCCATTTCGTTCGCCAGAAATACCAACCGATCAGTGCATAGAGAAAAAAAGCGGTGAGATACGTTAGAATGCTGGTCATTGAACTTATAGAATTAAGAAACAGAAATATTATATTAGTCTACATGGGGCTTCAATAAATTCAAAGTACTAACCAAGATATTTACACATTTTGATAGATAGTTTCGCTCTACAACAGTTTATTTAATGAGGTTTTAAGTATGTTTGACAATCTTACCGGCCGACTCTCCAGTGTTATCAAAACATTACGTGGCGAGGCACGACTGACCGAAAGCAATATCCAACAAGCATTACGTGAAGTTCGCATGGCACTACTGGAAGCGGATGTCGCTTTACCCGTAGTCAAAGAGTTCATTGCGCGGGTCAAGGAAAAAGCAGTCGGTCATGAAGTCATGGATAGTCTTACACCCGGACAAGCATTAATTAATGTAGTACATCAAGAATTAATCACTATTATGGGCGGAGAGAAAGCTGACATTAATCTTTCCACTGTCCCGCCTGCCGTCATTCTCATGGCCGGATTACAAGGTGCGGGTAAAACCACAAGCAGTGGCAAGTTAGCAAAATGGTTGATGGAACAAAAGAAAAAGAAAGTACTACTGGTTTCCTGTGACATTTATCGCCCTGCCGCTATTCAACAATTAGAACTTTTAGCCCAACAAACTGGCGCAGATTCTTTTCCAGTACAAACAGGGCAAAAACCCGGAGAGATTGGAGCTGCTGCACTGGATTACGCACGCAGACATCATCATGATGTCATGATTGTCGATACTGCGGGTCGATTAGGTATTGATGAAGCAATGATGAAAGAAATCAGTGAGCTAGAAACGCTGTTGCAACCTATTGAGACCCTGTTTGTTGTAGATGCAATGCAGGGACAAGATGCGGTTAATACTGCCAAAGCATTTGCTGATGCATTACCTCTGACTGGAGTCATCCTTACCAAACTTGATGGTGATGCACGTGGTGGTGCCGCTTTATCAGTACGACACGTCACTGGAAAACCAATTAAATTCACGGGTATCGCTGAAAAACTAAATGGATTGGAACCTTTTTATCCTGATCGTATGGCTTCACGCATCCTGGGTATGGGTGACATACTCGGATTAATCGAAGAAGCCCAGCGTAGCACAGATGAGAATGAAGCTAAAAAACTGATGAAGAAAGTGAAGTCAGGTAAGGGTTTCAACCTAGATGACTTCAAAATGCAATTCCAACAAATGAAAAATATGGGTGGCATGAGTGCAATGATGGATAAGTTGCCCGCACAATTGAGTCAAGCCGCGCAAAATGTAAACATCGACGACAAAATTATTAATCGTACTGAAGGCATTATTAATTCGATGACAAAACTAGAACGTACTAAGCCTGAAATTCTGAAAGCATCCCGTAAACGTCGTATTGCTACGGGATCTGGTGTTTCCGTTCAGGAAGTGAATCGCCTGCTATCTCAATTTGAACAATCCAGGAAGATGATGAAAATGATGAATAAAGGCGGTATGGCAAAAATGATGCGCGGTATAAAAAGTATGCTTCCCAGATCACGATAAACGATACAAATGGAATTGTATTAGTTTGCTATTGGGGCCTTCTCCAAACCAACAACTTGTACCCCGGCTCGTATTCTTTTTGCTTCGAACCACCCCGAATTCATCTCTAGGGCGTATTTAGCGGTACCCACAGAATTATGTGCTATTTTGGAATGCGGAATCATTTTGGCAATATTAAGAATTATGCCACTTTCATCAATAAAAGCCACACTCAACGGGATCCGTGTATTCAGCATCCACATACTGTAACGACCAACCTTAGGAAACACAAACAACATGCCATTATTTTCACCTAATGTTTCTCGATACATCAAGCCTTGCGAACGCGATGATTTCGTGTAAGCAGTTTCCACAAAAATTGTATAACCCAATATTTTTAGAAAAATAATGGGGAACTCAAGTTTCTGAGCACTTGTTGATGATGACAACAATAGAACAAAAAGTATTACAAATAAACGCATTAATGCTTGCCTGTACTACCAAATCCATCCGCACCTCGATGACTTTGGTCAAAAATTTCCACAATATTAAAATCTACCTGCACGACAGGTACCACGACTAATTGTGCGATTCGCTCCATTGGATTTAGCTGAAATGGAATTTTTCCACGATTCCAACATGAAACAAATAATTGCCCTTGATAATCAGAATCAATTAATCCCACCAGGTTCCCCAACACGATTCCATGTTTGTGCCCCAATCCAGAGCGCGGCAATACCATGGCTGCAAATTCCGGATCAGCAATATGAATGGCAATACCCGTCGGAATAAGATGAGAGTCTCCCGGCTCTATAGTTTTCGTTTGTTCAATACAGGCACGTAAGTCCAGTCCAGCTGAACCTGGCGTAGCATAAACAGGTAACTGATCATTTAAACGCGCATCAAGAATTTTAATATCTATTTTTTTCATGTGCTTAAATCAACTTTCTTATTGGTTATATAATGATGCGATATGTCTTACTAAATGACGTGCCTGTTCAATTTTGGGTGCTTTTGATAGATAGTGTTTCCCCCCATTATCAAGCAGAATTAGTTCACATTCATCGGAACCTATCGCATCCTGTGCAGAATTAGCAACGAGTAGTGCTAATTTTTTCTTACGGCGTTTGATTTCTGCGTTCTTCTCCAGATTTTCTGTTTCTGCCGCAAATCCAACACAGAATGGCGCTTCAGGCAGATCTGCCACATACGACAAAATATCGGGATTTGCAACAAGCTCCAACATTAAGTTTTTCTGCGTTTTTTTTATTTTCTGTTTTTTAGTTTCCATCACTCGATAATCCGCAACCGCTGCAACACTTACAAAAATATCTGTACGGAATATCTCTTTTTTTACTGCCGTCAACATATCGTCTGCACTCACGACATCTATAAATTTGTCCACAGCTGGAGAAGGCAAACATGTCGGACCAGAAATAAGCGTAACCGTCGCGCCGACTTCTATTGCTGCACGTGCCAAGGCATAACCCATCTTTCCCGAGCTAGTATTAGTAATACCCCGTACAGCATCAATCGCCTCATAAGTAGGGCCTGCCGTAATCAGAATACGCTTATCCGACAACAAACCAGGTTGCAGTACAACTTGCACGGCTTCTGCTAACTCACATGCTTCAAGCATACGCCCCATACCTATTTCACCACAGGCCTGCTCACCACTGGCAGGGCCGAGTATGATAATGTCATCAGATTGCAACAACGCAAGATTACGTTGGGTGGCAGGATTCTCCCACATTTGTCGGTTCATGGCGGGTGCAATCATTAGAGGACAATTACGCGCCAAGCACAACGTTGCTAATAAATCATTTGCCATGCCATTAGCCAGTCGAGCAATAAAGTCTGCGCTAGCAGGCGCAATCAAAATGGCATCGACATCGCGCGAAAGATTAATATGTGCCATATTATTGATAACGCTAGAATCCCATAGATCGGTGAATACTGGTTTACCTGTCAATGATTGTAATGTTGCTGGGCCGACAAAACGACAGGCTGACTCAGTCATCACGGCTTGTACGTCAACACCATCCTTCATCAAGAAACGCGCCAACTCAGCGGCCTTATAGGCTGCCACACCACCTGTTATTCCAAGTAATAAACGTTTTGTAGCATTAGAGGTTATACGAGGCATAATTACCTTTTGATCATAGCGAAGAATCAATGCTATTTCTTTGTTCAATTTCTCAAGTTAAAAATAAAAAAACGCTCTGTTTTTTTATACTGGAATAGAAGTTTAACTTAAAAAGACACTTATTACTGACAGGTATATTTTCTCTCAATAAATTTGCTCCGCGCGCCCTGCACCTATCCCCGCGGCAAGACCGCGGGGTATTACGGCGCAAAAAACCAAAAACGGCGCGCTACGCTGACTTCAAAAACACAAACTATAATGCTCCCCGTGGCAAGACCACGGGGAATCGCAAGTTCAATTTAACCTCACTAAGTTAAGTGCCGTAACACTTACTTAGGAAAGATTAATCGTTGACCACTATATCGTGACATTTTAGTGAAATTTCCTAGCTTTTATATGCATCACATTTTACCTTTTATAACTTAACTGTCTTCTAATACTCATATGGCTATCCCAGACTGGCCTGAATCAGAACGTCCTCGTGAAAAGCTTTTGAAAAATGGCGCAGTCAGCCTTTCAGATATTGAATTACTGGCAATCTTTCTACGCACAGGGATAACAGGTAAAAGTGCTGTTGATCTTGCAAGAGAATTACTAAAACATTTTGGTAGTTTAAACAGTTTATTTACTGCCAATCAGAATGAATTTTGCCTGCTACCAGGAATGGGAACAGAAAAATACATACAACTACAAGCTGTGTTAGAAATGGCACGACGCACGCTAGGAGAAGAACTAAAAAGTGGCAGCGCTATGAATTCTCCAGAACAGGTACGCAACTTTTTACGTCTGAGTCTTGAAAATAAACAGCATGAAGTCTTTATTGGAATCTTTCTCGATGTCAGAAATCATGCTATTGCTACTGAAGAACTGTTTAATGGCACCCTAACCCAAGCCAGCGTCTATCCACGTGAAGTAGTAAAACGGGCACTGTGCCACAATGCAGCAGCCATAATTTTTGCTCATAACCATCCTTCTGGCACAGTAGAACCCAGTCTTGCAGATAAAACCCTCACCCAATCACTGAAACAAGCACTTGCATTAGTAGATGTAAAAGTGCTGGATCATTTTATTATTGGTAATGGAACCACAATGTCTTTCGCTGAACATGATTTAATTTGAGAAAACCCTCTAAATCAGTATATAATCCTTTCTTTTCAGAATTTTGGAGTGCGCTATCATGGCACAAGTATGTGAAGTAACTGGCAAGAAACCCATGTCAGGCAACCACGTTTCCCACGCTAACAATAAGACCAAGCGACGTTTTCTACCTAATTTACAACGTCGTAAATTTTGGGTTGAAAGTGAAAACCGTTGGATTAGCATGCGTTTATCTAATGCTGCATTACGCACCATAGATAAAAATGGAATTGATGCTGTACTGGCTAAAATGCGCTTAGAGGGTAAAAACATTTAAGATACGATTAAGTAAGTAAAGGAGCAATAACGATGCGCGAAAAGATAAAGCTTGAGTCTTCAGCTGGAACAGGGCATTTCTATACAACCACTAAAAACAAACGTGCCAATCCAGAAAAACTTGAATTAAAGAAATTTGATCCTGTTGTACGTAAACATGTGCCATATAAAGAAACAAAACTCAAATAACAGCCACCCCTTTCTTTAGAAATAAAAAAACCCGCCATGAGCGGGTTTTTTTATTTCTAAAGAATACGTTAGTCTATTTTACTAAGCATAGCATCGTAATCTTTGAGAAAATATTTCAAGTACTTCAATACCACTTTCCTCCGCACGCCGACACCAATCTTCTAGCTGTTTGACCAGCTCATCCTTAGATGCAGTAGAACGTTGCCAAATTGCGGCCAGCTCTTCGCGCATGGTATAGACTTTATCGAGCGTTTTGGCCTTACTCAAAACTTGACTCAATGTTTCACGTTCGTGCTCTTGTAAAGTTTTAGAATCAGCCAACACCCAACGCTTCAAAGTAGGATGGTCTACACCGTATTGTATCGCTGCTTCCTTCATATGCTCAACTTCTATAGCAAAAGTAGATTTGAGAGAATGCGTATATTTAGCAAGCACTTCATAGCGATGGGAAATAACAGCCTGCAATGTATCCACATCACATTGCGTTTTATCCATATCAAAACATAATTTAGGTGCTATTTTCTTCACTGTGGCTAATCCCATTATTTCCAGGATGCGTATATACAACCAACCAATATCAAACTCATACCACTTATTGGATAATTTTGCTGATGTTGCATAAGCATGATGATTATTATGCAACTCCTCACCACCAATCAGAATACCCCAAGGAACAATATTGCGACTGGCATCTTCCGCCTGAAAATTACGATAACCCCAAAAATGACCGACACCATTAATAATTCCAGCAGCCATAACAGGTGCCCACAGCATCTGAACAGCCCATATAGTAATACCAATGGGGCCAAATAAAATGATATTAATAACCAGCATCGCTGAAACACCTTTGGCGCTATGTTTGGTATAGACATTACGTTCTATCCAATCATCGGGTGTACCATAACCATATCTTTCCAAGGTCTCCAGATTCTTAGCTTCTGAACGATAAAGCTCTGAGCCTTCAGCCAGAACTTTCTTTATACCCAGAACGACAGGACTATGTGGATCATCCTCAGTCTCACACTTAGCGTGGTGCTTACGATGAATGGCTGTCCACTCCTTCGTAACCATACCCGTAGTCATCCACAACCAAAAACGAAAAAAGTGGCTAGGTATCGCATGTAATTCCAGTGCTCTATGAGCCGAATGGCGATGCAGATAGATTGTTATACTCGCAATCGTAATATGTGTAAGAATCAAGGTAAGAACAATATATCCCCACCAGGGTAAGTCGATAACACCTGAAATCAACGTAAGAAATTCTGAAATCATATAGTTAAATCCTTTTATTAAATCCTTTTAAAATCACGCTACAAATAGTAGTATACCTGATTGAATTTAAATACAAAAAACTTTATTAATAAATCCTGTAAAAGACACATATATTCGTTTTTTTGAGCTGATAATTATTATATTATGCGTTCTGAGATTGTGTCATATCAAAACATTCATAGAACGATAAAAATATAAGGGATATACCCGTCTATTTTAGTTTTCATCACTTTCAAAAACCTCATCACGACATAACTCATTGTTTTTAAATCAAATTTACATTATTCATCTGCCTTATACGGATTTCCTTTTAGATGCATTTTACATGGAATCGTAAGTTTTAGAGACATTCTTTTATTAAATCACAACAAAATAGTTATTATTTGTCACACATATCTCAGGATAGATGGTTCTGTATACGCCACTCACCTGGGGCAATACCTTGCAAGGTATATGTACCAATAGCATAGCGAATCAATCGCAATGTTGGAAGAAACACTGCTGCTGTCATACGTCGCACTTGGCGGTTTTTACCTTCAGTAAGCGTCAATGCTATCCAGGACGTTGGAATATGCTTACGAAAACGAACAGGTGGCGTACGTGGCCAAAGATTCGTTGGTTCATCCATTAAATCCAATTGTGCAGGCTGCGTCTTAAAGTCTTTTAACACAATACCTTGACGTAATTTTTTGAGCGCGCCCTGATCTGGGATACCTTCTACTTGTACCCAATATGTCTTGAAATATTTATGTTTTGGATCACTAATTCTATTTTGTAATTGCCCATCATCCGTTAGTAATACCAAACCTTCACTATTGGCATCAAGTCGCCCAGCAGGATAAAAGTTAGGTAATGGAATAAAATCCTTGAGAGATTTATAGCCCGCTTCAGGTGTAAACTGGCAAATAACACCGTAAGGTTTATTAAAAATAATTAAACGGGACATTCCTCTATTTCCACACGTCCAAATCTTTTATAGATGATTCTGAATTTAAGAAGAGCCTATTTAAGTAAGTTAAGCAGATATTTGAAAAAACATGGCAACCACTATGGAACAAAAAGGATAGCTCAAAATACACACCCCAATTTTTCCTGAAACAGAATTGGAAAAGCTGTGCTGCCTGCGACAACATTACAGCATATCAGGATACATAACAGTCCGCAGTACAGGCTTCACAATATCCTGCTTTACCTCGCAGCTAAACCACCATACTGCACCTTTCTTAAAACTCAATCCTGCGGGGATATTCGGTATCAGCAAACCAGCGGTTTCTCCCAGTGTGGGCTGATGACCTACTAGCAGGACTGTACCCTGTGCATTGGGCCAGTCAGTAACAGCAAGAACTGTATGCGCAGAAGCACCTGGGGCAATTTCCTCGTTGGTTTCAAAATCACTGGCAAAGGCTGTTGCTGTCTGTTGCGTTCGTTTAGTGGGACTGACAATAACACGCACATCCTCGGGTAACTCCGATTTTAGCCACTCAGCCATACTTTTTGCCTGCTTCAACCCTGTTCGCGTAAGCTTACGTGCTGCATCGGGCACACCGTCCTCAGCTTCAGCATGACGCCATAGAATAAGATCCATTACTTGTCCCTCAGGTAGCCACATAAAAAACAAAGTGTATGATAATACGTTGACACTTAAATTTCATCCCTGTAAAGAGTAAACGCAAAATTTCCATTAGAACACATAATCATATGAACTATTATGAGACTCTCTAATGGAAACCATTATTATTTCGGCCCGCTGAAGTTTTAACTGCGATTTATTTAAACCCAATACCTGGCATTAATCATATGACTTGGGTAGAAACTTCAAACTTTACTTGGCCGGATCAACAGAATAACTCATTGTTTTTATTGGAATATAAGCGTATAATGGAAAATCTGGGTTAAACAGCCTAAAAAATTATCATCAATATCGTATAAACTAATCACTCCGATTGCTACTCATTTCAGCAATACATCCGGGCCATGATTGGGCTGTCGAATTTCAATCACTTTATGCCGAGACCTGCTTCCCTGTTTGAGTATTACCTGACAAAGTGACACTCCAAAACTTTTAGCCAAGAATTTTAATAATACCGCATTTGCCTTGCCCTCAATCGGTGCAGCCGCCAATTTAATTTTCAGCGCATCACCATGTAATCCTCCCACTTCTGTACGCTTCGCACCCGTCTGAATATGCAATGTCAGGATAAGATTATTAACCTCATCACAACGATACCAGCTCATTACGTTATTACAGCATTGCAGTAATTTCCAACCGCACTCCCGCTACCATCATTAATAGTAACTGAATGACAATTAATGCAAACAATGGAGACAAGTCAACATTCGCGATTAAGGGAATATGCCTGCGAAATACACTCAAAATTGGCTGGGTAAAACTGTCCAATATCGGAGCCAGAGGGCTGTTTGGGCTAACCCAAGACAAGATTGCCTGCACGACAATCATAATCAGAATAAGGTAAAGCGTCATTTTGATTATCTCCACCAATGCCAGCAACCCCATTACCACTATGGCACCCCCAATATTCTCCTCAAAGGGATAGCCTTGCAACATGAATATTCCTGTCACAATAAAATATTGTGACAGCCAGGCCAGCAATAGTGTGGAAAGATCCATGCCACTCCAACCGGGAATCACACGGCGCGCAGGGCGCACGATAAAATCAGTGACTGCAATGAGAAATCGAGACAAAGCATTGTAGTAAGGAACGCGTAATAACTGCAAATAAAAACGCAACAACAACGCCAGGGAAAATAGTCCCAATAGGGTATCAAGAAGAAAAATTAAAATCTGATTGGGCATATATATTTCCTGAAAAACCGTAATTTAGAGATAATAAATCATCAATTTATATTTTGCCAAATTCATCACTTAACTCTCGCGAACGTTTACTTGCAGCATGAATTGCATGCGTGATCTTACGCTTAATATCATTTTTTTCCATTACCTGTATTGCGTATTCAGTAGTCCCGCCTTTTGATGTCACTCGAGCACGTAGATTCGTAACTTCTTCAGAACTCTGACTAGCCAATTTAGTCGCACCCAGAAAGGTTTGTAAACTTAACTCGCTGGCCTGATCTGCCGTCAGGCCTAATTCTATCCCCGCCTGCTGCATGGCTTCAATAAAATAAAAAATATAGGCAGGACCACTTCCTGAAATAGCTGTCACGGTATGCAGCATTTCTTCCTCTTCAACCCAGAGTACAGAGCCCACCGCAGTCAGGATAACTTCTGCATTCTTGCGATCTGACTCACCTATTTTAGGTGAAGCATAAAGCCCCGTTACTCCGGCACGAATTAATGATGGCGTGTTGGGCATCGCACGTATCACACGCTCATAGCCACCCAACCAACGAACAATATCAATTGTACGAACACCCGCAGCAATTGAAATAACCAAGTGATTCTCGAGCAAAGGCGCAAGCTGATGTGTCACTTCAAAAAGTTGCTGTGGCTTCACTGCTAGCAGGATGACATCACTGCATGCCACCCCTTTAGCAAGTTCTACTACTGTCGACACACCAAACTCACGCTTTATTTTCTCACGATTCTCAGCACTAATTTCGACTACACGAACTTGTGAAGCCGCATACCCTTGCTGCAACAAACCACTGATTAAAGCAGTAGCCATATTGCCACCACCAATGAAAGTTATATTCATATAAACCTTACCATGGTAAAAAACCATCCTATTGCATCTTATTAATATACCTATCAAATTTGACTATAAAAATAGGTGAAGCGACTCACATTAACCTGATTTATAGTTAATGGAATACCACAAAACCACTTTCTTCTTCACTTATCTCTGACAAACTGGACAATAAAAGCTGGAACGCTGTCCCTGCTTAATTTGCCTGATCATGGCACCACATTTTCGGCATGCCTGTCCGCCGCGCCCATATACCCAATAATGTTGCTGAAAATAGCCAGGACGCCCATCACAGTTCACAAAGTCACGCAAACTACTACCACCTGCCTCAATCGCTAATTGAAGTATTGCTTTTACTGCTTGGACCAGTTTTCTATACCGACTCATACCTATCCTGCCCGAGGCAGTTTTTGGATTAATCGCTGCACAAAATAAAGCTTCATTTGCATAGATATTACCAACACCCACAACGATATGACTATTCATCAATGTTTCTTTAATACTGCTGCGACGACCACGCGTTTTTGCATATAACTGCTTTTCATTGAATGCTTCTGTGAGCGGCTCAGGCCCAAGATTAACCAACAACCGGTGATTCAAAATGTCTCCGGATTTCCATAAAATCGCACCAAAACGACGCGGGTCTCTATAACGCAAAACTACCTGATTATCCAAAATCAAATCAAAGTGATCATGTTTTTGCGGTGGAATGATCGTTATAGCGTGTATGCGCAAACTCCCTGACATGCCCAGATGCAGTATCAACGTACCGGTGCCACAATCGAGCAAAAGATACTTTGCCCGCCGTGTGACCGCATGGATTCTCAAACCCGACAATATTTTCTCTAAATTATCTGGAATAGGCCAGCGCAAACTCGGATTTCGAACGATCACTTTAGTAATTTTATGCCCAACCAGATAGGGTTCAATACCCCGTCGCGTTGTCTCAACTTCAGGCAACTCAGGCATCAATTATCAACAAGCGACTGGTTTACCCCGACATATTTAGGACTCAGTAACTGCTTACCCATCTCTACAGAAAAATGATAATGGATACCTGTGTCCTCACGTATAAACAGTAACTCAGATTCGTTTTGCAGAATTTTCAGGTTGATTACCTGCCCATCGTGCAAGCCTATTTTTATTTTAGTCTGACCAACCAAACCATCACCTGGATGAAACGTAAGACTTGTTGCATCAGCCTGCCGCCAAAGCCGAAGCCAACGATTGATTGCATCCTGCGTAAGCACCTGTCCAGGTTTTGGTGACAAGATATTCCAATTACCTGCTTGTTGACGGACACTAAAAAGCTCAAACTCAAATTTAACCGGCATTTCTTCATCAGCCAGCAGTTTTGTACTGATCAAGTCAAGCGGCTGAGATGGCAGCATCACCGCATAACGTGGCGACATCAGATATATATTTTTCCCTGTTGCCACATACTGCTCATTGGTGATTGGTGCCAAACCACCGAAACCAAAGTATTCATGGTCAATATAAAGCTGCGTATTGGGTTTATCTAATCCAAAACGATCCAGATCCGTCAAGGGAAAACGTTGCACGCTTCCAACAGACAAAATCTCTAAAATTTGCGTAACTTTTGTCTTGTCTACCTTTGCTTGCAGCGGCTTTACTAAATACCAGTGATTATCTGATTTCTTTAATACCATCTCTGTCTCATGTCGCACTATACGAATGCTTTTTACCGCTTCTTCTGCAAGTGACGATATGGCATGTTCCCGGCCATCTTCGGACTGAGGCTTGAAATAAAGGAATGTTACCAAACCAACAACAGTGGCCAGCATAATCAGGTTGATCTGAGCGTGATAGGTCATAAATTTATTTGTTTATTTTCTTCTGCGACGCCACCAGATAAAAAACCCGCTCACCAAAAATAAAAATGGCAATACGAGGAGAAAACCAACAACAATTAATGTCAGTGCTAATTCACTTAAAATGAGATTACTGTCACGCGTTGCACGGGGTTGAATTGTAATCAGACTTTCGTCGCCAGTAAGCCAGTTAATTAAATTAACACCAAAATCTAAATTACCACCGTTGCCCAGGTAAGTATTAGCAAGAAAATGTCCGCTACCTACAATGACTATACGTTGTTCGCGGTCTTGTACCGTACGAGTCAGTGCCGCAGCAATACTGACAGGGCCCGCGACATCATATGCTTGGTCAAAAGTTATCTCCCCATCCAATCCACTTGTTTCCACCCAGCCATGTGGCGCGACTTCAACCAGTGAGACGCCGTGCCAGTCCTCATTCTCGTTGATGGTTATCTGACGCGCAAAAGGAAACACGGTGATATAGTCAAAATTATCTGTAATAGCATGCTGACCATAGTTTGCGCCCAAAGCAAACGTGGTAGGTGCTTTAAGTTGTTCTGCTTGTGGATCAAGCACAATGCCAGGTGTGAGCGTTAACTGCAATTTCTCCGTCAGTGGCAATAAACCACGCAAGGATTCCTGGTCAACCAACCACAACAAATTACCTCCACGGTCAATATATGCCAATAACTTTTCAACCTCTCCTGCTAACAAGTCTGTTTGTGGTGCAGCAATAATGAGTACACGTGTATTAATCGGAATATCCGGCACCATGGCAAGATTCAGCGCACCAAGCTTAAACCCATTGACCTGCAATTGTTCGCCAAATTCACCTAAATCATAGTTAGCCTTGCCAACAAGCTTGCGTTCACCATGGCCCGTTAACGCTACAATCATTTTCTCTTGGGAACGCGCAAGTCGCATCAATACGTTCGTAAATGCTTGTTCGTTGATCACAGTGAGATGCTCACGCCGACCATCAAATGTGATTACCATCTCACCATTCACACTCACCCCTGCTTCCTGGGCCTGTTTTGGCTGTTCTGTAGAATTAACAAATGCCAGTGAAATATCAGGCTTTACACGTTGATAAAGTAAAATAAAATCACTGATAATCTTCTGTATATCCCCAAATTGCACATGTTGCCCGGTGGTATAAGCTGTCACTTTAATGGGGCCATTTAGTTTTTTTAGTACCGCCACACTCGTCTGACTCAGGCTGTTACGACCATTTTGACTAACATCCCATTGCACGCGGGTTTCCCATACTAGATATCCCAACAAAACAACTAGCAGCAATAGCAGTGTGACAAACAGACTATTTTGCAATAACAAATGCAAACGCAATTTTTTGTTGATTGTGACCATTAAATGACAATCAAGAGATTGATCTAACCATGTAATCGCTCACCATCCAAACGACGAATAGTCAACACCAAAAAAACAACGATAAACAAGACAAAATAAGCAATACTAAACGTATCTAACATACCGCGATTAAACAGTTCAAAATGCTTAAGCAAGGATAACCTGTGTACCAGGCTATCCATATCACTGGCGACCATATCTATCACCCACAATCCCAATAGCGCCCCTAATGCACCCACGGCTGCAATCGCAGGCTGCATGGTAAAACTTGAAATATAAAGACCCAGCGATGCGAAGCAAGCCACCAGCAGAAATAAACCCATGGCGCTACTCAAAAGCAAACCAAAATCCAGTGTACCCCCCACGAGCATTGAAACTGACAAACCAGTAATCAGCAGAATCACGGTAATATAGAAAATCATTAAACTGAGGAATTTCCCCACCACAATATCAGTCATGGAAATCGGTGCAGAAACCAGTAATGTAAAAGTATGATTACGCCGCTCTTCAGCAAGCAAACGCATTGTCAACAAGGGTGTAATCATTAACAGTACAATCGCTGCCATAGCAAAAACAGGTGCCACAATAATTTCCGTAATGCCCGGAGGATTGGCAACTTGTATCAATTGTGACTGTATTTCCAAGAACGCGTCGAGGCGTCCCAGAAAAACCCACGTCAGTACCAGCTGTATCAGAGCAAGTAGGATCCAAGCCAGTGGTGATAAATACAACAGAATTAGTTCTTTTCTAACAATGGTAAATAGCATTGAATCAATCACTTTCAGCCCTCTCGTTACTTGAGGTAAGTTGTGAAAACACTGTTTCTAGACTCATTCCCTGCTGTTGCAGCCCAGCCAAGGTATCGTTAAACACCATACACCCTTGGTGCATGATTTGTACCCGATCACAAACACTTTCAACTTCTGACAAAATATGTGTCGAAAGAATCACGCTACTTGTTGAACCCAATTCTTGAATCAACGTACGAATTTCACGCATCTGGTTGGGGTCAAGCCCTACAGTGGGTTCATCAAGAATGATAACATCTGGGTCGTGGATAATTGCCTGTGCAATCCCCACACGTTGCTGATAACCCTTTGATAGCATACTGATCAAAAATTTACCTTGATCAGCCAAGCCACAACGCTTCTTAACCCTATCTAATGCAGTTAGAACTTCTTGATGATTTACCCGATGTATTCTTGCAGCAAACTTCAAGTATTCATCTATTGTCATCTCTCGATAGAGCGGCGGCACTTCTGGCAGATATCCAATATGCGCCTTGGCAGCGCGTGGCTTGTCTAATAAATCCACACCACAGATTTCAATACTGCCCGCACTGGGTGCAAGATTACCAGTAAGCATCCGCATAGTAGTAGTTTTACCTGCCCCATTGGGGCCTAGAAACCCCAATACTTCACCACGCTTCAATTCCAGACTAATGCCGCGCACTGCAGAAAACGAACTGAAATCTCGACATAGATTCTGTGCTGATAGCGTTACAGGTGAAATTTGTTCAGTCATAAAGTATGTATAGAATCTGTCAAAATTTGCTTCTGATAGTACCGCAAAACATCAAGCTTCTGAAAGAAGGCACCTGTTATAAATACAAATGACTTTTCAAAAATAACAGAAAGGTGTAGGTTTACACATCATCAACTATAATTTTTTTATTGGATATTCTATTTGTCTGCCATGAAAACTAACAAGTTAATCAACAAAGAATTATGCCACACATGCCTCATTATCTTGAGTGTGCTTCTATTGTCGGCATGCGCTGCAAATAGGCAATACCATACACTGTATGAGCCTTGTCACACAGCAACGCCCCTTGTTGATTGTAAGGCTAGCGCCATTGTAGACATTAGAAACCCAGATGATCCCGATGAAAACTATTCATTAGCGTTTATTGAATTTGATGATCAGGGACAGTTACATGATCGCAAACAATTAATGCACCTGACTGATGAACTTTATCCCAAAGCAGCCGAGGATAATTTATTGATTGTGGTATTTGTTCATGGATGGCAGCATAACGCGCAACCCGATGACAGTTATCTTGTCAACTTCCATAAAACACTACGTAAACTCAGCAAACATGAAGCTAAAGCAGCGCGCGCGGATAAGCGAAAAAAACGACAAATCGTCGGCGTATATCTGGGCTGGCGAGGTCTCTCATTAAACATTCCTTTTATCAGTACAACCACATTTTGGGAGCGAAAAAACACGGCACATAAAGTAGGACGTGGCGGCGTTGCTGAAGTCCTCTCCAAGCTTGAAGAATTACGTAATGTCAAAATCAGTATTGATGAAACTATACCCCTTAGCAGAACGCGGCTAGTCATTATTGGTCATAGCTTTGGTGGCGCAGTGGTATATACCGCCTTGTCGCAAATACTCATGGATCGTTTTGTACAAACAAAAGGACCTGTCGGTACTTCTTCCGATGCTCGAGGTTTTGGAGATCTGGTCGTTTTGATCAATCCTGCATTTGAAGCAACAGATTTCCTGAATTTAAGTTTAATGGCCAATGAACGAGGCCGATATTTTGCAACCCAATTACCTGTGCTAGCCGTAATGACCTCGGAATCTGACTGGGCAACAAAGTATGCATTCTGGGCAGGTCGACTCGTCTCGACACTGTTTAATACCTATAAAGACATTTCATATATCAATAAAGCAACAGCAGCAGAACAAATTATTAGTGAGGGCGAGGCTAATCGTACGGCTATTGGTCATTTTACACCCATTAAAACACATTACCTTAAACACAAACCTGAGCAAAAAGAAGAAAGTGACATGTCTGTCTATCAGCGCGTGCAAGCAGGATGGGACGCAGATGCTCCTGATACCAACATTGAATTTAATGACTCAATTTTACATCATCTAAACAATTCAATTAGTCATAATCCCTACCTTGTTATTAAAGTAGATAAAAGAATCATTCCCAATCACGGCGATATTTTTAATGACGCTGTTGAAGATTTTATTCGCAACTTCATTCTGTTATCAGTGCAAGACAATTGAATCAAAAAAAACCCTGCATCATGATAGAGGTTTTTCTAATTTTATTAACAAATGATCAACCCCATTGAAATTGACACTTTACTGGAAGCACGCTGGATTATTCCAGTTGAACCAAGTGAAACTGTACTACAGGATCACGCCATTGCAATTAATAATGGCGTGATTAATGCAATTCTACCGATTACTGAAGCACAATCACGCTTCAATCCACACGAAAGAATTGTTCTCGATGAGCATGTCCTGATTCCTGGATTAATCAATTTACACACCCACGCAGCCATGTCACTGATGCGTGGGCTTGCAGATGATCTACCATTGATGGAATGGCTTAACAAGCATATCTGGCCAACCGAAAACCATCATGTTGCCCCGAGTTTTGTTTTTGATGGAACCCGCTTGGCTTGTGCTGAAATGTTGAAAGGCGGTATTACCTGCTTTAATGACATGTATTTATTCCCAGAAGCCGGTGCAGAAGCGGTGCTGGCATCTGGAATGCGCGCTGCCCTCGGCATGATTGCCATTGACTTCCCAACTGCCTATGCCAGTGACGCAGATGATTATTTGGCAAAAGGCCTGGCGCTACGGGACAAGTTCCGTCAACATACATTGTTATCATTCTGTTTTGCCCCTCATGCGCCTTATACGGTTAGCGATAAAACCTTCACCAATATCCTCACCTACGCCGAGCAGCTTGACCTACCGATACATACGCATCTGCACGAAACCAGTGACGAAATCAAACTCAGTCTAGAAACCTGTGGCAAACGCCCAATCGAACGTCTACACCAACTTGGCCTACTCAGTCCCAACCTCATCGCAGTACATATGGTGCACCTTACTGATGACGAAATCAGACTAATCAGCCAACAAGACTGCAGTGTGGCGCACTGTCCTTCTTCAAACATGAAGCTAGCCAGCGGCTTTGCACCCATTACTTCACTATTGAATCAAGGAATCAATGTAGGACTTGGCACGGATGGCGCTGCCAGCAACAACCGTCTTGATATTTTTGCAGAAATGCGACTCGCTGCGTTGCTGGCTAAAGCAGAGAGCAACCAAGCAGACGTCCTTCCCGCACACCAAGCCCTGAGAATGGCGACACTCAATGGTGCCAATGCATTAGGCTTAGGCGACATCACTGGTTCATTAGTCATAGGTAAAGTAGCCGATATTACAGCTGTGGATTTCTCTGATTTTGAGTTATCACCTTGCTATGACCCGATTTCACATCTTGTGTATACCGCCGGACGTGAACATGTCAGCCACGTATGGGTAAGTGGTAGAATACTACTAAACGATAAACAACTGACCACCCTAGATCAGTTCGAATTAAAGCAACGGACTGCATTCTGGCGTGAACGTATCCAAGAAACAGACAAATAATTAAAGGCAAAGATTTACAAATGAATACTGATGGCATAAATGCTGATCCGCTAGAACTAGAAAAATTCAGTCAATTGGCGCATCGCTGGTGGGACCCCAACAGTGAATTCAAACCACTGCACGAAATTAACCCACTCCGTCTCAACTATATTGATGGACTCGCCGGACTGGAAGGAAAAACAATTCTTGATGTAGGTTGTGGGGGCGGCATTCTGTCAGAAGGTATGACAACACGCGGTGCAAATGTTACAGGTATCGACCTGAGTGATAAAGCCCTAAAAGTAGCCAAACTGCATCTACTGGAAAGTGGACATCAGGTTGACTATCGGAAAATTACGGTTGAATCACTCGCCGAAGAACAACCTCATCACTATGATATTGTCACCTGTATGGAAATGCTCGAGCACGTGCCGGATCCAATGAGTGTCGTACAAGCATGCACGCAACTTACCAAACCCAACGGTTGGGTCTTTTTCTCAACGATTAACCGAAACCCAAAAGCATACTTATTTGCCATTATTGGTGCGGAATATGTCCTTAAACTCCTGCCTCGTGGCACACATGAATACGCCAAATTTATCAAACCTTCAGAACTTGCCCGCATGGCCCGCAACGCCAATCTTACCGGTGAAAAAATTATCGGCATGACCTACAATCCGGTAACCAAAGTCTACGCACTTGAGCCCGATTCCAGCGTGAATTACATCCTGGCATATCGCGCTTGATGTTGAATACTCACACATTAACCCACACACCTGTCAGATCTGTACTTGATGATTAAAGCTGTTTTCCTTGATTTTGATGGAACGGTTGCCGATACCGCTCCCGATCTGGGTCATGCACTTAATCGACAACGCATTGAGCGGGGATTAGCGCCACTATCCCTGGCACTTATCCGAACACAAGCATCAGCTGGCTCGCGTGGACTACTCAATCTTGGATTCAACCTCAAACCCGATGATCCAGGCTATATTGTAATGCGTGATGAATTTTTGGACTTTTATACCGAACGTCTATGTCATGACACCTGCTTATTCCCAGGCATGGCTGAATTACTAGATCAACTGGATACACGCAACATGCCATGGGGAATTGTAACCAACAAACCAGCACGTTTTACAAATCCGCTGATGCAACAACTTGGCCTACATCAACGAGCTGCTTGCATTATCAGTGGCGACGAAACCACACATTGCAAACCACACCCCGAACCACTACTGCTTGCCAGTAAGAAATTAGCTGTCTCCCCAAGCGAATGTCTTTATCTGGGTGACGACATCCGCGATGTCAAAGCCAGCTTGGCTGCAGGAATGGAGCCTATTATTGCGCGTTATGGTTATCTGGGTGACAGTCAACCCCCTGAAACCTGGGGTGCCAAACATCTAATCGACCAACCACAAGATTTACTCAATCACCTTTAGATTCTGCTAGAATAGACCGATACATAAATTGTGGTTGAACTTTACTGTTTTGCCACAATCTTATGGATACCGCAATGAACACCGGGGACGATCTGGTTTCGACGTGGGTTGCAAAGCAGCGCAGGGCATACCGAGGATCAGACTACCTCGTAAATCCATCTGAAAACATTTAGTCGCAAACGACGAAAACTACGCTTTAGCCGCTTAAAAAACGGCCAGCCTCTGCACCGATGGGCCTTAACGTCGGGTCTGGCAACAGACAGCAGAGTCACTAACAAGGATCGCGTTCTGTAGGGTCACTTTACAAAACGTTAAAAAATAGGTGACTCGCCTGTCATCAGCTTGCCGGTTAGCGGTTGACGAGGCTAAATTAAAGAACATGGCTAAGTATGTAGAACTGTCTGTAGAGGGCTTGCGGACGCGGGTTCGATTCCCGCCGTCTCCACCATTTCAAAGCTTCACAAGCACTAACAAGAACCCGGAAATTCTTAAAACAAAAGGATTTCCGGGTTTTTTGTTGCCTATAACATCCTATAAGATATTACAAAATACTAGGCTTTTAGTAACACTCATAGTAACATCACCCCAGAATAGTTAATTTCGGTGTTACTATAAATGGCCAAAATCACCAGACCACTTACTAATACAGAAGTAAAGCAGGCAAAACCAAGAGAGAAGGAATTTAACTTAGTTGATGGGAACGGCCTTGCGCTCAGAATAAAGCCCAACGGCTCCAAATTATGGGTTTTTAATTACTTCAGACCCTATACCAAAAAAAGAACTTCCCTAAGTTTTGGCTCATACCCTACTGTCTCACTTGCAGAAGCCAGAACCAAGCGTGATGAAGCAAGAGCATTACTTGCCAATGAAATTGACCCAAAAGAACACCGTGATGAAACCAGCCGTTTAAATGAAACAGCTCAAAACAACACCCTTCAGCATATTGCCTCCCAATGGCTGGAAATAAAAAAATCCAAAGTTTCACTAAATCATGCTGATGATATATGGCGTTCACTTGAATTACATCTACTCCCAAATTTAGGCAAAGTACCCATACATAAAATTACGGCTGTAAAAGCCATTGATACCATTCAAAGGGTTGCTGCAAGAGGTAGCTTGGATACAGTTAAACGCCTGTGTCAGCGTTTAAACGAAATAATGGTTTATGCGGTCAATTCAGGAATAATAACTAACAACCCTTTATCAGAAATAAAACAAGCATTTCTAACACCAGAAAAACAACACCTACCAACATTAAAACCTGAACAATTACCAACGTTAATGCAGGCATTATCTATAGCCAGTATCAAGATAACGACTCGCTGCCTAATTGAATGGCAATTACACACAATGGTTAGACCGAGTGAAGCCGCAGGAACACGATGGAGTGAAATAGATTTTGAAAATAAGCTTTGGGAAATTCCAGCACAGCGTATGAAAAAGAAAAAACAACACGCCGTCCCACTATCACCCCAAAGCCTAGTATTGCTAGACCTAATGAAACCGATAAGCTCAAATAGTGAGTTTGTGTTTCCTTCCGACAGAAGCCTCAAAAAACATACTCACCCTGCAACAGCTAATACAGCACTTAAACGAATGGGCTTCCATAAGCAACTGGTTGCACATGGCTTAAGGGCATTAGCCAGCACTACTCTGAATGAAGAAGGTTTTGACTATGATGTAATAGAAACCGCACTAGCCCACACGGGAAGCAACGAAGTAAGAAATGCTTATAATCGCGCCGATTATCTTGAACGCCGCAAAAAACTTATGAACTGGTGGAGTGAACATGTAGAAAATGCCGCCATTGGCAATATGAGCTTAACTGGAAAGAAAGGACTCAAACTAGCGAATTCTTAATTATCAGTGTAGCCGAATATAATCTAATAGCCTGCTTACGACCCCAAGCGGTAGTAGAGGCATGAATATAGTAATGTCCGGTTTGCAAGACAAGGCGAAAGCGAATGACGACCAGAAGGCATTGATCCAAACAACGACATGCTGAGTGCGCGATCTTACTCAGGACAGGGAATAAGTAGAAGGGGTTGGGGAAGGTGGAAGATTACAGTTTTTGCGCGCAACTAGTACAATCCTAGTGAACATTTCTTGAGCTCGAACAGGCAATTGTCGGGATTATTTACAAACACTAAAAAAAAACGCTAATTCTCTGATTAACCAGCAGTCTAGTGCGAAATGTTCACGGTTTTGGTGTTTTAGGCCCTAGAAAGGCTTGGATTATGTCGGGCTTTTTAACACATCTGCTAAAGCACACATCCTGACTAAACCCAAAGTATAGATACCACGCTTAACCCATTGTCGCTTATGTAGCTCTGTATTTATGGCACGTTTCTTGCTTTTTCTAATTAAGCGTGGTTCGAACCTTGCAACGAGACGTACACCAAACATAAAACAAAATGAGAAAAACAATGAAAACAAAAAAGGTACTTAACGGGAACATGTTGGCGCTGCTTGTGCTGGCCGGGATGATGGTTGGTCTGGCTGCCCCGGCAACTGCCCAAACATTATTGTCAATCGGGCACTGGACCTTCGACGACCCCGCGGGCAGCACGAGTGCTGCCGATTCCTCCGGCACCAACAATGGCATCTGTGGAAGTAGCTTGTATCCCATCGGGTCAAACGCGAGCCGAAATCTCTACTGTCCAGCATTCGGCATTGCCGGCCGGGTAGGGACAGCGGCTGACTTCAGCGGTACCAACCAGGGACTGCGGGTGAACAACACCATCCCCAACAGTTTCACCGTCACGGCGTGGTTTAAAACGACTGCTACCGGTACGGGTGGCGTCGGATCTGCGGCCTATTCCGGCCGTGGAATCATCTGGTCGGACAAGTCGGGTGGTGCTTCCGACATGATCCCCATGTCGTTGACCGCGGACCGTATCGCGTTCGGAACCGGTGGGAACGGTGGCGTCGGCTACAACACATTGACCTCCACAGTACCAGTCAATACCGGGGAATGGGTGTGTGCG
>CAXBGL010000017.1:0-24465 GCA_963975255.1 uncultured Nitrosomonas sp.
ATCAAATTGATGTGCTGCGCACCTTGATATCGCCCTATTTCGAGACAGACCCATACTATATTCACGATCAGTAATAAACCCGCACCGATAGCCAAACTAACATTGCCGTTTCCTAACATAAGTCCCAATGTAGCAGCAGGCGGCAATAACGCCACTGCAACCATTACCCCAACCAGTACACTCGGCAAACCTGATGTTAAAGATAATGCCGCCGCCGCACCCGATGCCAATGCTAAAACAATCGATTCGGGTCCAACCAATGTACGGGACATTAGCTCGTGACTTGATAGTTCAGAGGGCCAAAAAATCCCTAAACCCACAGAAAGGGAAATTGCCAGAAAAATTCCCACAAGAAGTGTTAATACGGATTCTCGAACCAGAGAAACATCACCCAAAGCCGTTCCAAGACTGAGCGCAAGATTAGGTCCAAGCAAAGGAGCGATAACCATTGCGCCAATGACTACCGCAACATTATTTTCAATAAGGCCTATTGCAGCCACAACCGTTGACAAGATTACCAGCACAACAAAATTGAGATCAAGGCGCGCATTTTTTTCAACACCGTCATAGAGTGCTTCCCTTGCAGTCGTTACTGAATTTTTTTATTTTTCACTTCTTCATCGGGTTTGGGCAACGAAGCCACCACAGGCAAAACCAGTATGCGCACATCAGACTGGGCACCTAAAACATTCTGCAAAGCATCCAATACCGACTGGAGCTTATCATCGGCCACCACCAGCCGCATCAGCTGCATATCATCTTCACCGGCCGCACCCAGAAGACGAAAATCATGCGCCTCAACCTTACTTGCGATTGCCAAAACAGTGTCGTAACTCCCTGAATTAGCAACTACTTCAACGTATTTCATATTTATTATTTATTCTCATCATACCTATGCAAACAATGCTTATAACTTAACTCCATAGTGATTAAGCACAGTAACCATGAGCCAATAGCAGCCAATCGTTAAACCAATAGAAATACTTAAACTAAGGTAAAAATGCAAGCCTTGCTTTAATAGCAGTGGCAGTGTCACAAATAAAGCTAAGGAAGGTATGACCAACCAAAAGACACTCGTTGCCAAGGCACTCACCTTTATAACGTCCTTGGTATCTATATAAAGCCACAACATTGCAAGTACCGAAACCAATGGAACTGACGCTAAAATTGCCCCCACTATGGTACTGCGTTTAGCAATCTCGGAAATTAACACAATCAATATGGTTGTAATCGCAATTTTAGTGATGTAATAAATCAACTAGCGTCCTCCACCTTTGCTGTCGAGTCGCATCTCAATCAGCCACCTCATTAACAGTTAGCCAAATTGATTCATAAGCTATTAATTGCTCAAACTCTTCAGCGGGAACGGGTTTTAAAAACAGATATCCTTGCTCATAATCGCAGCCTGTGCTAATCAATAAGTCATGTTGTATTGTTTGCACACCTTCGGCAATCACAGTGATACCTTATTTATGTGCCATGACAAAAATAGCTTCACATAAAACTATATCATCAGATCCAGGAAATAAGTTACGGATAAAAGTTTTTTCAATCTTCAGATAATCAATATCGAATCTCTTGAGGTAAGTCAATGAAGAATAACTGGCACCAAAATCATCCAGTGAAACCTCAATACCTTCATCACAAAACTTATTCAATTCAAGGCGATCACCTAACAGATTGTCTTCTGTAAAAATCTACCCATGAATGCGTTCCATTCTGTTCAGAATAATATTGTACTGAAGATGTTTTGATTCTAACTATTATTCTACATTACTGTCCTGTTAACTAGCGCTTAAATAAAAACTATGTTTCCCTTTTTTAACAGGCAGATACGAAGATTATTTGCGACGAATATTTAACTTTAACTGCTATATCTTGAAGTTAATTTTGCAAAAAAACCTATTCGCTCGAAAATATCTGTAACCCACTACAATTTATGGATTAATTGGTTGCCTTACAAGCATACGTTAACGGGACAGCAATTATTTTCTAACTGAAATGACTCTAATATTTTATGCAATAAATTCTGGAGTTAGCCTAATTCTGAGCAGCGAAAAACCGACTTTAAATGCACTGTTATTCGCTTTACGCATTTGGTTTGGACGCAAAATTAATGCGTGAACCCCTATTCCCGCACGTTATATTCTTATCTGCAAACCACATCACATTTTATTTTTCTGTATTCAAATAACCACACAACTGTGCTTTTAATTGCATTGTGCAAACTACTCTACTTTTTTTGCATGTCGCTCTCTGATAAACTCTGCGCTTTGATAAATGCTATCACGTAGCACGTCCTGCCCGAAAATTAAGGAGCTTTGAATGTTTGATAAACCCAATCAACTTGTTTTTTATGTCAATATACTGCTAGTCGTATTTGGCGTCTTGCTTGTACTATGTAGCGATTACGTTGTGATTGGACTCTTCTTTGTTGTCAGTGCACTGTTGCTGATACGCGATCAGTATTATCAAAATAAATCTAAATTCACCATTTCTCATTTGGAAAGGACGCTCACTATCCATGACACTTGTGGCAGCAGAGCGACACAAACACAGAAGTTGAAGATTGCTGCTCAACATGTTGACAATTCTGAATTTTGGTTCAAGCATATTCATTCTGCTGGAACAATGAGCAACTTCAAGATTAACGACAATACACCAGCAGAACAAAAGACTGAAGATGGCTCATTGCAGGTATGTATGAAATTCTCCCCTGACTTGAAGGTAACCAAAGAATTTGGCGCAACTTTATCCTATGATCAGAAGAATGCATTCGTAAACACTGAGGAACTGCTGTGTCATGTCGTAGATACGGAAACCCAGCTATTACGCTTAGTGGTTGAACTCCCTGAGGGACGCCCAGCTTCTTCAGCACACGTTTATTGTAAGCCTGAGGGGGCAGAAAGAACGCTTCTCCCATCTGTTGTAAAAGGGCAAACTAAGATTACAGTCGATATTAGCGACCCATTACTTGGCGCTGAATATTGCCTACAATGGGACTGGCCTAGAGAAGGCGTTATACAAAGACTGGGCTGCTTGCTTAAAATGGATTAATCATTTCCATCACTCATCTCTTGGCTGACTTGAATTAGCTAAGAAATGATTAAAACCAGTTGGTTCAGTTGCAGCATCCTGTAATAAGCTAGATAGTTATACCAGCGGTTTCACGCGAAAAACACCTGCGTCAACGGATACCACTGATACACGTTGACCGGCTGCAATTTCTTCCACCCCTGTTTCAGCAGCAATCTCAACACGCCAATCGACCCCAGAATACCGTGTTTTACCTGGTGCAAGCACTTGAATATCCTGCGTCAATACAAACTCTAAACCAATCAGATCACTACTCTTATCACGGCTGGGCGCACGATCACCTTGCATACGCTTAAGTGGCTGCCACAACAAAATAGTAATTATTCCAGAACTAATCCCAACACTCGCGCATCCAGCCAACCATGTTTCGGGTAATATGCCAGCTAACATCATTAGGCCCGTAGCTAAGGTGCCCAAACCAGCAAATAGCAATACACCTGTCGCCATACCAAGAAACAACACCTCTATCGCCAATAGAGCAAATCCGACAGCAATCCAGAATTCACCATGATGCTGGTTGATATATTCAATCACCATAATTTATAACCTTTCTTAGATTGTTATCTATTAACTAGTGTGTTAAGACTGTTTCTGCTCTGCTCTATTTTTATTAAGCGTATTGATAATTGTCATCGCTTCAGTAACGATACTCGCAGTCTGCATTTGTCCATCTGCTAATAATACAACTGATGATTCTTTAGCAATCGCTTTCTTCGCTTCGATGGCATCACCCGCCAACTCGAGCTGAATCGCCCGTTGTCCTGCTGCTGTATTGGCAATCTCACCAATGATCTTTAGTGCCTTGGCTTTGGCCTCAGCAACAGCGAGAATAGCCTGTGCCTCACCTTCTGCATTGAGGATTTGTTCTACTTTATCTGCTTCAGCGGCAAGTACTTGTGCTTGCTTGTCCCCTTCCGCAACATTAATTGCTGATTGCCGTTGGCCTTCTGATTCCAAGATGACTGCACGCTTCTCACGCTCTGCTTTCATTTGCCGTTCCATGGCTTCTAAAATAGAACGTGGCGGCTCAATATCTTTGATTTCATAACGTAATACCTGCACACCCCAAGGACTCGCTGCTTCATTAATCGCCATGACAATATTGGTATTCAAACTTTCACGTTCCTCAAATGTTTTATCTAGATCCATTTGACCAATTTCGCTACGCATGGTCGTCTGCGCAAGTTGAGTAACGGCATAGATATAATTATCAACGCCATAAGAGGCCTTATACGGATCTAAAACTTTGAGATACAACACCCCATCGACAATCAAAGAAATGTTATCTTTAGTAATGGAACTTTGACTGGGCACATCCGTAGCTTGTTCTTTCAAGGTGCGCCTATAAGCAACTTTATCAATAAATGGCACGAGTATATTCAGACCCGCTTCCATTGTTTGATTATATTTACCAAAACGTTCAACAATGTAAGCCATATTCTGGGGCACGAACAAAACAGATTTTTTAATCAATATGACTGTTAAAATCGCCAATCCAACCCAAAAACTAAAAACAATATCCAAAGTGGGTTCTATATATTCCATACTGTCACTCCTCTATTCATCCGACTGTTCGATACGGGCAAACCAATTCTTTCAACAAACACAAAAATAGTTTATCTTAGTCGTCATTTCTATTCTTAGAAGTTTACGGGAAATAAGTATGCCTGTTTAAACATTGATAAGCATTTAATTATCACAACTCATCACATTATGTGCTAATAAATCATTCCATAACCATCAAACAATACCAATCCAACAACAGACTCCTAATATTCACTTACTCTATTGAATCTACTCAAAGCCCTCGCTGCTGTTAGCAGTATGACCTTTATATCCCGCATCCTAGGGTTTTTGCGTGACGTGCTCATTGCGCGTATTTTTGGTGCAGGGATGGCAACTGATGCATTCTTTGTTGCTTTTCGTATACCTAATTTACTACGCCGATTATTTGCCGAGGGTGCATTTTCTCAAGCATTTGTACCCATACTTGCCGAATATAAAAACACACGCACTTCGGAAGAAACACGCAACCTGATTGATCATATTACCCAACTGTTAGGGACAACGCTGTTTGGTGTCACGCTAATTGGTGTCATCGCAGCACCACTCGTTATCTATGCCAGTGCCCCCGGGTTTTCTGCCAATCCTGAGAAATTCGCACTGACGGTTGAGCTACTTCGTATTACATTTCCCTACATTTTCTTTATCTCGCTGGTTTCACTGGCAGGCGGCATACTCAATACCTATGGCAAGTTTTATGTACCCGCACTCACGCCAGCGCTGCTGAATTTATCGTTTATTGGTTGCGCCCTGTGGCTGGCACCCTTGATGGACCCGCCTATATTGGCACTGGCGTGGGCAGTATTCATCGGTGGGGTATTACAACTTGCTTTCCAGATACCCTTTCTCGTGCGTATCAAACGCATACCACGCATACGTTTAAAGACTCATGATTCGGGTGCTTGGCGTGTTATCAAACTGATGGGAGCAGCAGTTTTTGGTGTATCTGTGGGACAAATCAGTATGCTCATTAATACTATATTCTCTTCGCTCTTGATCACGGGCAGTGTGTCATGGCTGTATTATGCCGATCGACTGATGGAGTTTCCGGCAGGTCTTCTCGGTGTTGCTTTAGGAACCGTACTACTCCCATCATTGGCTCGTCATTACTCTAGCAACAATACGGAAGAATATTCCCGTTTGCTGGATTGGAGCTTACGTCTGACGGTATTGCTGACTTTGCCCGCCGCATTGGCATTGGCGCTCTTAGCAACTCCTTTAATCACCACGCTATTCCACTATGGCGCATTCACCGACCATGATGTGTGGATGACACGCGAAGCACTCATGGCCTACAGTATCGGATTAATTGGATTAATCTTGGTAAAAGTACTGGCCCCGGGCTTCTATGCGCGACAAAATATCAAAACACCGGTAAAAATTGCCGTGATCACACTGATTGCGACACAATTGATGAATCTGGCGTTTATACTTCCCCTGCAACATGCGGGACTAGCCCTAGCCGTTGGGCTGGGTGCTTGCCTTAATGCAAGCTTGCTCTATTACAAATTGCGTAGCCTAAAAATCTATCAGCCACAATCGGGGTGGTTTACTTTTCTACTCAAAATAGGCGTAGCACTAACTGTAATGGGCGCGACATTATGGTTTTCTTCAGGCAGTGATGCCGCGTGGTTAACGGGCACAGCGATTAACCGTGCCAGTCACTTGACATGGGTCATTATCATTGGCGCAACCAGCTATTTTGTAGCCTTATGGCTTCTGGGCTTTCGACTTAGAGATTTTACTAGACAGCACATGACGTCATAAGCACATACAAAAATACAGATTTAGAATCTTTTCACACTATCTAAGTGGCAACGCTATTCTTCTTGTCACGCTCAACCAATGCATAAGCAGAATGATTATGAATAGATTCAAAATTCTCTGATTCCACAACATAAGCATCAATACGTGAATCACTGTTAAGCACTTCAGCAACATCGCGCACAATATCCTCAACAAATTTTGGGTTATCATACGCTCTTTCAGTTACATGCTTCTCATCTGGGCGCTTAAGCAAACCATAAAGCTCACAAGATGCTTGGTTCTCTGCGATCCTGATCACATCTTCAATCCAAACAAAACTATTCGTCGTTACGGAAATTGTCACATGAGAGCGCTGATTATGCGCACCATAATCAGAAATTTTCTTGGAGCAGGGACACAAACTCGTAACAGGCACAATCACTTTCATAGTAAAAACATAATCGTTATTTTTGATTTCACCGATAAACGTAGCCTCATAATCCAGCAAGCTTTTTACCCCAGATACGGGAGCAGATTTATTGATGAAATAGGGAAATGTCATCTCAATATGACCCGAATTCGTTTCCAGCCTTTCCACCATTTCACGCAGAATTGTCTCGAATGATTTCACAGAAATCTCACGCTCATGACCATTGAGTATCTCCACAAAACGAGACATATGTGTCCCCTTGAAGTTATGCGGCAGGTTCACATACATGTTAAACATGGCCACGGTGTGTTGCACACCGCCATCTTTATCAGCCACAATAACAGGATGCCGGATAGCCTTAATCCCGACTCGATCAATTGCGATGTGTCTGGTATCTAGCGAACTTTGCACATCTGCAATAGGCAAATCTATTTGCTTATTCATCCTATTTACCTCCTTTCAAATGAGACGTATCAACTATATTCATATTAAACACACGCATCTTCCATGGATATCATAAACACGCTGGCTAACTGGATACATCCGCCTGGATAGACTTGATAATACCTGCCTTGTCCAACCCACAATCCGCTAACATCTGCGCGGGATCACCTTGATCAATAAAAGTATCTGGCAAACCAAGTTGCAGCACTTTAACCTGAATTTTTCTGCTGGCCAGTGATTCCTGTACGGCACTACCTGCACCACCCATGATCGTATTTTCTTCCACCGTTACTAGCAAGTCATGACTGGCTGCTAAAGATGCAACCAAGTCATCATCCAGCGGTTTAACAAAACGCATATTTGCAACGGTAGCACCTAACTCTTCTGCTGCTTCCAAACAGGGTTTCAACATACTGCCAAAAGCAAGTAATGCAATTTTCTCGCCTTGATGACGAATTTCGCCACGACCAATCGGTAACGCTTGCATTCTCTTTTTTACCACCGCACCTGTTCCAACACCACGTGGATAACGAACAGCTGTCGGGGTATCCATCATGAAAGCGGTATAAAGCATTTGCCGACATTCATTCTCATCTGATGGAGTCATGACTGTCATATTGGGAATACAACGCAAGTAGGTCAAGTCGAAACTACCCGCATGCGTCGGACCATCTGCCCCCACCAATCCAGCGCGATCAATAGCAAAAACAACGGGCAAATTCTGAATCGTCACATCATGAATCAATTGATCATAAGCACGCTGTAAAAAAGTTGAATAAATGGCAACCACCGGTTTTAGGCCATCACAGGCGGCGCCTGCAGCAAATGTAACAGCATGTTGCTCGGCAATACCCACATCAAAATAGCGATCAGGATACGTTTCGGAAAATCGCACCAATCCTGACCCTTCACGCATTGCTGGGGTAATACCAATTAAACGAGAATCTTGCGCCGCCATATCACATAACCAGTCGCCGAAAATATTTGTATAAGCGGGTTTTTTACTGGCAGGCTTTGAAACAATGCCTTCACTGGGGTCGAATTTACCAACACCGTGATAAAGAATAGGATCCTCTTCCGCCACTTCGTAGCCTGCACCTTTACGGGTGACAACATGTAAAAACTGAGGGCCTTTAAGGCGCCTGATATTATTGAGTGTTGTGACCAGCACATTCAAATCATGACCATCAATAGGACCAATATAGTTAAAACCAAATTCCTCAAATAATGTACCCGGCGTCACCATCCCTTTCATATGCTCTTCAGCACGTTTGGCGAGCTCAAGTACAGGTGGCACCACGCCCAAAACTTTCTCACCAGCACGTCTTGCTGTTGCATAAAATCGCCCAGACATGAGCTTGGCAAGATAGTTATTGAGTGCGCCCACTGGCCGTGAGATCGACATATCATTGTCATTCAATACGACCAATAGATTGGCATCCATCACACCTGCGTTATTCAACGCTTCAAACGCCATACCCGCGCTCATAGCACCATCACCAATCACGGCTATTGCACGTCGATCTTCACCCTCCAACTGTGCCGCAACCGCCATACCCAGCGCGGCACTAATAGAAGTACTCGAATGCGCCGTACCAAAAGTATCGTATTCACTCTCATCACGTCGTGGGAACCCAGCAACACCGCCATGCATGCGCAATTTACTCATACCATTGCGACGACCTGTCAGGATTTTATGGGCATAAGTTTGATGACCAACATCCCACACCAAACGATCATCGGGTGTGTTGAATACGTAATGCAATGCAATCGTTAACTCTACTGTACCAAGATTGGAAGACAAGTGTCCTCCTGTTTTGGCTACCGATTCAATCAGAAAATTACGTAATTCCTCAGCAAACTGCGGCAACATATTCCGTTCCAGTTCACGTAACTGGGAAGGTGAATTAATGGTATCTAACAGTGGATACATTCAAAACCTGAAAATTAAAAAATATTTATATAGATATACTACGCTTAAAATTTACGCTTAATGATAAAATCAGTTACTTGGCGCAGTCGCTTCGCATTCTCACCAAAACTGTCTAGAGCTTGATAAGCATCATTTTGCAATGTTTCGGCCAGTTCACGTGCCTGATTTATACCCAAAATACTGACATAAGTTGGTTTGTTATTCTCCGCATCCTTGCCAGCTGTCTTGCCCAGTGTTGCCGTGGTAGCTTCTGCATCTAGCATATCGTCAACCACTTGAAATGCAAGGCCGACACACTTAGAAAAATGATCTAATTTATCCAACTGTGTCTTACCCAAACCATTGCCACAGCGGGCACCCAGCATCACTGCGGCACGAATCAACGCGCCTGTCTTATGAATATGCATGAACTCCAACTCTGGCAAACTCAACGATTTACCAACACTAGCCAAATCAAATGCCTGCCCTCCTGCCATACCTCGTGATCCAGATGCTTGTGCCAATTGCGTGATCATTTCCAATTGAGTTTGTGGTAAATCAGCTAAGCACGTTTCTGCTAACAATTGAAAAGCCAGGGTTTGCAAGCTGTCACCCGTCAATAAAGCGGTTGCCTCGTCAAACGCCACATGACACGTGGGCTTACCTCGCCGCAACACATCATCATCCATACATGGCAAATCGTCATGTACTAAAGAATAAGCATGAATCAATTCTACGGCTGCGGCAACTACCGTTACGCGTGCCACATCCGCCATACCTAGCTCACCTGCAGCAAAAGCAAGCAATGGACGCACTCGCTTACCTCCACCCAACACGGTATAACGCATGGCCTCGTGCAGGCGATCCGGCACACAATCAACTGCAGGAAGCCGTATTTCCAGGAAAGTTTCAATACGCGATTGACGACTACTCGCCCAATTCTGAAAATCAGCGATCATCAATATCAGGCGCAGTGAAATTTTTTAGCATATCAGCCTCAAGTATACGTACTTGTTGCTGTGCATCTTGCAATTTATTTTGACAGTATTGCAACAATTCAGCGCCGCGCTTATAAGCTGATAGAGAAGCTTCCAGTGGCATCTGCCCTGCCTCCATGGTTGTCACAATTTTCTCCAGCTCGGCCGATGCTGCTTCAAAACTTTCTGGCTGGGGCGTTGCCGCATTTTTGGAAGACTTTGTCATAACATGCCCAGCATTATCAACATAATTTATGAGTACTTCTATTGCTAAAAACCGATAAAAATAACGCAATTAGCGGTATCAGGTCAATTCTATTTTTATATTGACTCTCACCCTTAGCACTTGCAAACTAATAACGTATAGTGGAAGAACCGCGTGGATCACTGGCTACATAAAATTGTTGGTTTGTTTTATCATAAAATATTAACTGCATATTTCCCCATTGTCGTGTTGCGGTTTTAACCGCGTGCCCCTTTAATTTCAGTTTAGCTATCCAATCTTGGTCAAATGAATCAGGCTCTATTTCAATTTGGTCTGGTAAATACTGGTGATGTAACCGCGGGCTGGCGACGAGTTTAGTTGCGTCACTTTGTCCATTATCCACATAATTAATAATTGCCAATAAAAGCATGCTAATAATACGCGAACCACCCGGAGTACCCATAACCAGAATACCCTGTTCATCCTCCAAGAAAGTAGGAGACATACTTGAAAGCGGGCGTTTCCCTGGCGAAATGGCATTGGCCTGCTTACCATATAAACCAAAAACATTGGGTATATTATCACCCATTGAGAAATCATCCATTTCATTATTTAGTAGCACGCCCGTATTTCCTGCAATAAAACCGGAACCAAAAAATGTATTAATACTCATTGTTGCCGCAACTCGATTACCGACCTTATCTATTATGGAAAAATGCGTTGTTTCAGTTCCACCCTCAGGTACTACCCGCTGAACAGAACTTGAGCCTGCTTGATCCAAATCAATCATGGCCGCACGTTTTCGTGCATATTCTTTACTCAATAACTGTTTCTCTGGCACACGAATAAAATCACCATCACCCAAAAATTCAACACGATCCTGATAAGCGAAACGCAACACTTCTGCAACCAAGTGCGCTTGCTCCCATTTCATCAATTTTGACATAGGAAAATGTTCGAGAATATTCAGCCCTTGTGCCAAGGTTAGTCCTCCTGCTGAGGGCAAGGATGCTGACGTCACACGCACGCCGCGGTATGTAAATTTGATTGGTTCACGCTCAATGACCTGATAACGCGCCAAATCCTCATGCTCCCAGATCCCACCTGCCTGTCTAACAGACCGAATCATTTCTTGCGCCACATGACCACTATAAAAACCATCTACACCCTGTTTTGCGATGGCTTCCAAAGTTATAACAAGTTGTGGCTGACGCAACAACATCCTGGCAACGGGTAACTCTCCCTTATTCAAAAAAATTCGTGCAGCATCTTGATTACGCCGCAACTTATTTTGATGATGTTCAATTGTTCTGGAAAAACGTTGATCTATCCTAAATCCATCACGGGCTAATGTAATCGCTGGCGCAAGATTCTGCGCAAATGATAACTGGCCATATTTCTTTGCGATATGCGCCAATGCAGCAGGTGTACCAGGTATTGCCGCAGCTGCCGGCCCATTTAGCGAAGCACCCCGAATGAGTTTATTCTCTGCATCCAGATACATGCCACGAGATGCTTTGCCTGGAGCAGTTTCGCGCCCATCAATCATAATATCCTGATTATTACTGGCACGATGCAACAACCAGAACCCGCCCCCACCCAAACCTGAAGCATAGGGTTCAACGACAGCCAATGCAGCACTGACCGCTACGGCCGCATCAAATGCATTACCCCCCTGAGAAAGTATTGCCTCACCTGCTTGAGTAGCCAATGGATGTGCCGATACGACTGCCGCAGAATGTGCAACAACCCTATTTTCCCAAATTAAAACTGATGATACGGAAAGAATCCCAAAGAACCAGGCCCGTAAGAATATCTTTAGTAACACTTTCATTAACTTAAAATTCCGGCAAGGGTAAAATATACGCGTTAATTGAAAACCATCCAGTTAAATCTAGATTGATACTGACACCTTCCTATGGCAAGATACTCTAATTACTTACCAGAAACCAACCGGGTTTAAAATGGACCTACGACTTAAGCCCTACTGACTTATATATAGTAGTAAGCTCTATTAAGTATACAAATATTGCTTTAACCTTTACCTAAATAAATCGAGAAAATGAACGAATATTTTGACCAAATATCTGGCTATTTTGAGGCAGTCCCCATATGGCCATTTGCCTTATTAGGTTTCATATGTATTGTTGCTGGACTTGTTGAAATCCTTAACCGTAGGCGTCGCGCGAATGCCATAGACAACTTCCGTTATACAATTGAAACGCAGCTGTCAGGCATGTACCCCAAGCCTATAAACTGGCCCCAAAATATCAATGAGTTTCTTTGTGCCCGGTTGCCTGAAATGGAACAAAATTTTAAGATGCTGCGCGGTTTTATCCCACAAAAACGACTGCGCAGCTATAACATTGATTGGAATAACTACTGTCATTTCTGCCACAATATTACTGATGAAAAATGTATAGTAGAGCAATCTTCTGAGAATGAACAAAACCCCAAGGTCGTTTTTCACAAACTTGTGTCTAAGTTATTAGAACACACGAAAATTGCTTGAACAGCCGGTTGTGATTGATAGCGTTTCATTTAAACATCCATTTTTATGGAGCGCATATGCACTTAACTTGCTTTAAAAAAGTTGAACAAACACTCTATTTATTATCATTGTTTTACTAGCCATAACCCAAGCACATGCCAACAAATTGTTTTAATGGGGGACACGGACAAACATACTGATATAACGATTGAATCCATTCATTACAAACGCCTTACACACATTCGTGAAACTCATCTATATCTTGTGACTTATTTTTAGTCAAGCAGCATTGCGTAATGATAGTAGGTTTTCCCATTATCGATATAATGCGTAATTAACTTTATTGTTCTATCACACCACCCCAATTTATTTGCCATGAATAGAAAAACCAAGCTACCCGTTTCAAAAACAGTAACGGTACGCCCGGTAATGTCCTATCGTGACATGGGAAAATTCATTGATGTGCCTTGGTATATTTATGCTGATGACCCAATGTGGGTCCCCCCCTTACGCTTGGAAAGGCGGTTACATTTTTCAAAACACAATCCTTTTTTTAAGCACGGGGAATGGCAAGCCTGGATTGCTTATCAAAATAATCGCCCTGTCGGCAGAATCAGTGCTCAAATTGATTCGCTCCACCAGGAACGTTATGGTGACGATAACGGCCATTTTGGTTCACTTGAATGTTTAGACGATATGGACGTATTTTCAGCACTCATGCTACATGCTGAAGCATGGCTGGCAGCTCGGCACATTCGCTATATCAGCGGACCGTTTAACCTCTCCATTAATCAAGAATGCGGTGTTCTAGTCGATGGCTTTGATACCCCTCCTGTCGTAATGATGCCACACTCACCACGTTGGTACAGTCGTTTACTTGAAAAACAAGATTTTCAACCGGTCAAGGATTTACTGGCCTACTGGGTAAAAGTTAACTTTGAAACACCTCAGTTTATGCTTGCACTTTTCCGCAAGTATTCTGGACAGGTACATGTAAGACCATTGCAACGCAATAATTTTAATGAAGAAATGGAAATACTGCGTGACATTTTTAACGATGCCTGGTCGGAGAACTGGGGGTTTATTCCATTTACTGAAGCCGAATTTGCTGAGCTGGGTAGCAACCTGCGTCTACTGCTACAAGATGACTTCATTCAGATTGCTGAAGTCGATGGCATACCGGCTGCATTTATGGTGGTATTACCCAATCTCAACGAGATCTTTGCCGAGCTGAATGGCAGTTTATTTCCATTTGGCTGGATCAAATTAATCAAGCGAGTTAAAAATAATGAAATGCGTACTGGCCGCATACCATTAATGGGGATACGCAAAAGATTCCAAAACACCTCATTGGGTTTGGCTTTAGCTTGCATGGTAATCGATGCACCACGACAATTTGCACTCGCTCATGGTATGCAAGAGGTTGAGATGTCATGGATACTTGAAGACAATAACGCAATGCGGAGTATCCTCGACAGAATTGGCAGCAAACAGTACAAGCGTTATCGCATTTATGGAAAAACACTGTGATTAATAAATCAAGATGAAAAATGCTGACACATTTGTTGCGCTTGTACTGGCAGCAGATCGAACGACCAGTGACCCCATCACAACGTATACAGGTGCAGCTTGTAAAGCCATAGCACCTATTTGTGGAACACCCATGATTTTACGTGTACTGGATGCATTGGAAGCCAGCAGCCAGGTTGCGTCAATAGTCCTCTGCGGTCCACCTGAATCGGTACTTTCTGACTGTCCAGAATTAAAACAGCGCATTGAATCTGGTCGGGTGACCTGGCTTGCAAATCTTGACGCACCCAGCCGCAGTGCTCAACGTGGATTTGAGCATCTGGATAGTGATACGCCAGTACTGTTGACAACAGCCGACCATGCCTTACTAACAACAGACATCGTGGATTATTTTTTAACTGAATCACGTGCAACCAATAGTGATGCGACGTTAGGACTGGTCAGACACGAAGATATTGTTGCCGCCTTCCCAGATTCTAAACGTACGGTTATGCGATTACGTGATGGCGGCCTTTGTGGTTGCAACCTCTATACGTTTAATGGTCGGGGACGAGAGCTGGTTACATTCTGGCGGCAAGTTGAAGATAAACGCAAGCGGCCCTGGCAATTAATCGCACACATTCTCGATTTACGCCTTATTTTGGCTTATTTATTTGGCTTACTCACACTTGAACGCGCATTAAAAGCGGTCTCGGATAAATTGGATATTCAAATACAAGCGGTCATTTTGCCTTTTCCACAAGCCGGTGTAGATGTTGATAAAGTTGAAGACTTACACCTAGCAGAGTCTATCCTGACCAATAGAACATCTCCTACCAATAAATGAAAACAAAGTTTATTAATACCGCCTGGTTACATCACCATTCCATGCAACAATTTACCCTAAAGTTAGCAATGTAATATTCATGAAAATAATTGAACGCTATATTGTGCGCGAAATATTGTTACCCTTTATGGTAGTTATCATCGTTCTGGTAGGATTATTTTCTAGCTTTAGCAGCGCCCGATTCCTGGCTGGAGCCGTAACTGAGACGCTAGGCTTGGAAGCCATGCTCAAGCTTGTCATGCTTAAAACTTTAATTGCCTTGGAAGTATTAGTCCCCATTGCGCTATATGTTGCGGTCATTATCGGCTTGGGTAGACTGAGCAAAGATCAGGAAATCAACGTACTGCGCTCCGTTGGTGTGAGTGGCAAACGCATTGTCTATGCAATAATGATTGTAGCGATTCCTGTCGGCATTATTAGTGGTATTTTATCTACTCATGTGCGCCCATGGGCTTATGCTGAAAGCTATATACTGAGTGCGCAAGCAGAAGCTGAATTAAATACCAATCGATTTCAGGCTGGGCGATTTTATGGCAGTGAAAAGGGTGGTCGTGTTATTTATGTGCGCAGCAAAGATAGCGCCAACAAGCAAATGAAGAATATCTTTCACTATGTTAATAAACCAGAAAGTAGTGAAATTCTGGTAGCTAAAAAAGCCCAGCAACAGCAGCTAGTCACACCTGAACAACGACCACAAATACAATTATCAGATGGTTATATATACCAACTCTCGCATTCCGCAGTTAAAGATGACGTCATTAAATTCGAAAAATTAACCTACTTTATCGATAGCGATCAAGTGGTAAATTATAAACGCAAAGCAGCGACAACCCGCTCACTTTGGGAATCAGACCAACCCCGCGACATTGCCGAATTGCAATGGCGACTTTCCCGCCCAGTTGCCACGATTATATTGGCTTTAATTGCCGTATCTTTTATTCGCACAGCGCCACGTCAGGATAAAGGGGACAAGACTTATTTTATTGCCGCCATGGTATTCGCAATTTATTACAATCTCAGTGGATTGGCCCAAACTTGGGTAGAGCAAGGTGTCGTCGGCAGTATCCCGGGAGTTTGGTGGCTATACCTTCTCATGATGATCGGGCTTGGATTAATCGCATTCAAACCAAAATTGAAACTATTTCCACAACGGCAATGATTATTTATCGCTACATTGCCTTTCAAGTATTGATTGGTTTGATCATCACCACAGCAGTATTGCTGCCGCTATTCAGTTTCTTTGATTTAATCGATCAACTGGATGATGTCGGCAAAGGTACCTACCAAGTCAAGGATGCATTCTTATACACCACCATGTTGCTACCCCGTAGACTTATTCAGATTGCGCCATTTATCGCTCTATTGGGTACGGTCGCAGCACTGGGGAAACTAGCGGTAAATTCAGAACTGATTGCACTGCGGGTCGCGGGTGTCTCACCGATTAATATTAGCTTTGCACCGCTCGGCGTTGGGTTACTCCTATTGCTGGGTATTATGGCATTAGAACAATTTGTCGCACCACAACTTCAGCAAAAAGCTATCTCATACCGCGCTGTGGCATTGGAACAAAGTGCTGAACTGGGTAAAGACTTGGGAATATGGACTCGAAATAAACAAAATATTTTAAGAATCGGGGAAATGCTCCATGCCCAAAAAGCTGCCGATATTGAAATACTCCGCCTGGACGCAGATGGCTTCCTGCTAACGCATACCCATGCCCAATATGCAGATATTGTGGATGACGCACTTTGGACATTAAGTGACGTTACAGTGAGGACATTCACAGAAGACCAAATTCTATCGACCAGTGCCAGCTCAGTGAGCTGGCAATCGTTCCTCAACCCTGAGGATATCGCAACACTCTCCAAACCACCTGAAAGCCTCTCTCCTATTGAATTATTTCGACACTTAGATTTTTTGCGTAACACAGATCAAGAAGCCAATGCCTATGCCCTGGCCTTATGGCGCAAAGCAGGCAGTGCCTTAATGACGATTGCCATGCTATTAATTTCAATCCCTTTCGTTTTTGGTTCGATTCGTTCGGGCTTGGGAAACAAACTGGTATATGCAGCCATCCTAGGGATTGGAGTGTATTTACTGGATCAAATCCTCGCAAATGTCGGCTTGATACTGCATGTACACCCGGCATTTACAGCATTGTTCCCAGGGATCACTTTGATTATATTGGCAAATTTATGGTTACGGCGGATTTTTTAATTATCACTTAGCTTAAACCACCCTGAAATGAACGTAAATTTCGGATAAACAAATTACTCCCGGCATATCTCTACCCTCCTAAAATAGAATATCAAATATCTGAAACAATATTCATAAAAATTAGGTAGTGTATTGCTCCATCTGAATTCCTTAGATAGTATGCTACCAATGTTACTTAATCAGCCACATACTTTTGTGATAGCAGTCAGCTTTCAATGGAATGCCCGCTGCTTTATATTATGGCCATTATCCGTATAAAAAATCTGTTATTAAGAACCTATATTGGTTTTAATGCGGAAGAGATCACTAATCTACAAGATGTTGTGGTCAACATGACGATTGATGTTGACCTTGGCAACGCAATAAAAAACGATACTGTTGACGCATCATATAATTACAAGAGCATCACAAAAAAAATAATTGCCCTAATACAGAATCAAAAATTCAGGATGCTTGAAAAACTCACACAATCCATTCTTGATGAAATTATGGCAAATAAACAAGTACGTTTTGCCAAGGTGGAAGTAGATAAGCCGCATGCCTTACGTTTCGCCGAATCTGTTTCAGTAGAGTTGGAAGCTTCCAGGCATGAACCTAAACCCCTCAATTGAGCGCTTCATAATCTATGAAAAGCGGCATAGTCATTCACGTGAACAATTTCGAAAATACTCACCCAATGGGCAACGCTGCTACGTGTTCAATTGTATGACTTTTAAGTCGCCAAGCCGGGGCAGGGAACGAAGATGAATGATTGTATTATTGCTGTCGGATCGAACATCAATCCTGAATATAATATTAAAGAATCATTAAACTTTTTGCAACAAATCGTTCAAGTAACGGGCATATCCTCATGGATAAAAACCACACCAATAGGAATAACCAACCAGGATGATTTTGTTAACGGTGCTGTTAGAATCCGAACTGCCTTGTCAATGGAAGCATTGACGCAATACTTAAAAAAATTAGAAAACAAGCTTGGCAGAGATCGAACTCTCCCCAAATTCGGCCCAAGAATCATTGATTTAGACATTGTGGTTTGGAATAATAAAATAATTGATCATGACTATTACACAAGAGACTTTGTCAGAAATGCAGTACATGAATTATGGTAAGGGTGATATGGTCAAAATAAGCTAAGCTACCCGATATTATCAAAACGGTGGTTTTTGTGATTAGATATGGACATAAGCAAGCAATATCAACCAAAGCCCAACGACCAGAAGCCCTCCGGCCTCGTTCCCGACAGGGTTTGTTTTATTGTAAAAAATTCGCTCATTCCAACTGACAGACGTGGCTCGAAGCAGAGCTCCGACAATGGCTAAAACCCCACTCATGCGCGAAAAGGAAGAATTACTGCGCCAAGTGGTAGCAAAGCTATCGCACTATAGAGGATTACCCAGCCGTACCAATATTCCGTACTGTACTGCTCAAAATCGTTGAATAATGAGGGAGGGGCTGTAGATCAACCAGCTCTTGCGCTCCCACACATAGCCATGCGCGTCAACGGTAAAGATCAATTCACGCAACAAATGTGTGTCAATGGTGCATGATCGCAAGCAAGCCATTGGAATGACTCTCTCATGCAAAATGCATCCCTAACTGTAACAACTCATCCCAAGTATTACCTTTAGCAACGCCTTTACTGATCCGATCTATTTTGGCAGCGTGCAATAAAGCAAGTATCAGTGGCTTGAGACCGATACGTTTAGCTGCAGCCACCATTACTTTTTGGCGATCTCCCCATATTCTGGATTCTTTCATTAATTGTGCCACCGACTTACCTGTATCCAGTCCCTTGCAAATAAAAATCAGTAATCGAATTTGTTCCACCAATGTGGCAAGAATCAAAGGTGGGGGAGCGCCCTCCCCTTGCAATCCTGTCAGAATGCGGGTGTAGCGAATAGTATCTGCCGTAATCATCGCTTCCGAAAGTTTAAACACATCGTAGCGTGCTACATTCAGCACAACGTTTTTAACCTGATCGAATGACAATATGCCCGCTGGATAGAGCAGCGCAAGCTTAATAATTTCTTGATGCGCAGCAAGTAGATTACCTTCTACTTTGTCTGCAAGAAACTGTAAGGTGTCGAAATCGGTTTTTTGCTGCTGCATTTTGAGACGCTGTCCGATCCATGCTGGTAGCTGCGACTGATCAATCGCATAGGTCGCTATGGTTAACCCTGTACTCTCAAGCGTTTTAAACCACTTTGTTGATTGACTCGATTTGTCAATTCTTGGCAATGTCATGAGTGTGACCGTGTCGGGGGGTAATGCATGACAGTATGCTTCAATTGCCTTGCTGCCTTCTCTACCGGGCTTGCCAGAAGGAATGCGTATATCCATAATCTTACGTTCACCGAATAGCGATAAACGACTACCGGCATATTGCAGGTCAGCCCAATTAAACCGATCATCAACTGTATAAGTTTCGCGTTCGGTATAGCCTTGTTGACGTAATGTGTTACGGATTAAATCGGCTGCTTCAATAATGAGCAATGGTTCATTCCCAAACAGCGTATAGAGCGCCGCACTTTGTTTTTGTAAATGCTGGGAAAGTTGATCAGGTTTTATCCGCATATTTACGCATATATTCCTTGAAAGATTATCAGGATTAACGCAACAAATTTAACGGGCACTGATTTTATCTTCAAAATTACTGGGTGATCAGCGCTTCACTGTGGACAAGCGCCATATGATTTGCTGTACCGCATCAGCCTGCATGTCACTATAAAGCATTTTTTCTTCCGCTTCTTTAGCTAATATTTGTGCATCCAGAAATGGAAGATTACGCGTCAATACGATTTGATTGGTTGGTGCTAGTTCGATACCTTGGGTATCGATAAGCCGAGCAGTCACACGAAATATTAACCGAAACTCCCGTACCCGCCCTCCCCCCGATAGGGACAAGATTGTTCTTTCTTTGCTTACGCCCATAACTTGTAATACAGCCTCTGCATCTTCTAATTTATTAACAATTTCAGTTGTTGTGCTGGCGCCAATAGAACGTTCCAGATCTGTTCCAATAGACTGCCCCACCGGCGCAGAAACATATAGGGTTTTAAATGGCAATGTAGAGATCTGCCCCCTTAACGTAAAGCCACATGAAGTGAGTGCAAACAACAGCATCACAATAAAAACTTTCTGTATTTTTAATTTCATAGCGTAAATTAAGTGATGAAGTTGCAATCTGTATTTTTCTGTTGCCTACCTTGCCAAGAAAAATACGCAGCCTTAGTGAATATTTTATTAATCATTTTTCCACTGTGTTAGTCACTATATTACGATATTAACCAATCTACCCGGCACGACAATTACTTTCTTAATTGCCTGTCCATTAATAAATTTCTTCACCTGATTATCATCCAAAGCAGTGCGTTCAATGATTGTACGCTCTGCGTCTCTGGCTACTTGAATCTGACTCCGTAATTTACCATTCACTTGCACAATTAACTTGATTTCATCTTGAACCAACGCGGAGCTATCCGCTTGTGGCCAAGGTTGATCAAATAGTTGCGTATCAGGTCTCAGTTCCTGCCACAATGTGTGACAGATATGCGGCACAATTGGCGAAAGCATCAACACAATAGCTTCCAATGCTTCTTGCATCAAACTACGACTGACTGGTTCAGGTCCCTGTGCTTTTGCGAGACCATTCATTAATTCCATCACGGCAGCAATGGCCGTATTAAAAGTATGACGTCGATCCAGATCATCACTAACTTTCACAATGGTCTGGTGTAATTGAAAACGTAAAGATTTAAGTTCCGGGGAGTATGTCTTTAGCGTTGGATCAACAGTCACCACACCTTGCTGCAAGTGCGTATAGGTCTGCTTCCATAGTCGTTTCAAAAAACGGAAGGCACCATCAACACCAGCATCTGCCCACTCCAAAGTCTGTGTGGGTGGGCTGGCAAACATCATGAATAAACGTGCTGTATCCGCACCATATTCGTCTACCAACCTTTGTGGATCAACACCATTATTTTTGGATTTAGACATGGTGCCTATGCCACCAGATTCTACAGGCTGGTTATCTGCTTGCAATATTGCGCCAATACGCTTGCCCTGCTCATCCAATTGAATATCGACGTCCGTTGGATTGAAATAAGTAATCCGCCCATTCTCGGCTTTACGGGAAAAAATCTCATTCAGAACCATGCCCTGAGTCAGCAAGTTCGTAAACGGTTCATCCAACTTGAGCAGACCCAAATCACGCATAACCTTGCTCCAGAAACGCGAGTACAACAAATGTAAAATAGCATGTTCAATACCACCAATATATTGATCGGCAGGTAGCCAATAATTCACGCGTTCATCCGTCATGGCTTTATTCTGGTCAGTGCACGTGTAGCGAGCATAGTACCAGGATGAATCTACAAATGTATCCATGGTATCGGTCTCTCTACGCGCAGGCTTGCCACATTGGGGACAGGTGCACTCATAGAAAGAAGGGGTCTTTGCCAGCGGGTTACCCGAACCATCGGGCACCAGGTCTTCAGGCAAGACCACGGGGAGTTGATCATCGGGTACGGGTACGACACCACAGGATTCACAATGAATCAGTGGAATGGGACACCCCCAATAGCGTTGACGTGAAATACCCCAATCACGCAAACGATACTGAACACGTTTGTCACCCAGACCCTTTTGTTTCAACGCTGCAGCAATGGCATCTACGGCTGCCTGAAATTCCAGGCCAGAGAACTCGCCTGAATCAAAAGTAACACCATGCGCGACAAATGCTTTTTTAAGGGGTGTTTCCAGATCACAATCTTTAGCTTTAATAACGGCTTTGATCGGCAATGTATACCGGGTTGCAAACTCGAAATCACGCTCATCATGTGCCGGTACCGCCATGACAGCACCCTCGCCATAACCCATTAGAACGTAGTTAGCAATCCATATGGGTAATTTTTCATCTGTAATGGGATGCAGAACGAATAGGCCAGTGTCCATCCCTTTCTTCTCCTGGGTCGCCAAGTCCGCCTCTTTGGTTGCACCAAGTTTACATTCCTGAATAAACGCAGTAAGCGCCGTATTATTTTTTTCTGCATGTAAGGCAATAGGATGTTCCGCTGCGACGGCTACATAGGTTGCGCCTAACAAGGTATCTGCACGCGTGGTAAATACTTTCAGCGCTTGCGGTGTGCCAGATTCAGGATCAGCCGGAAACGTGATGTCAACACCACAGCTTTTTCCAATCCAGTTTGCCTGCATGGTTTTTACCCGCTCTGGCCAGCCCGGCAGGGTATCCAAGGCCTCTAACAACTCATCGGTATAAGCAGTTATTTTCATGTAATACATCTGGATTTCACGCTTTTCCACAGGCGCGCCCGTACGCCAGCCACATCCATCTATCACCTGTTCATTAGCGAGTACGGTTTGATCGACAGGATCCCAATTAACGTTGCCCGTGGTTTGATAAGCCAATCCCTTTTCCAACATGCGTAGAAATAACCATTGGTTCCAGTGATAATAGTTTGGATCACAAGTCGCCAGCTCTCGATCCCAATCAATACTAAGTCCCAAGCTCTTTAATTGTTTGCGCATATATGCAATGTTGTCGTACGTCCATTTTGCAGGCGGCACGTTATTTTGCATCGCTGCATTCTCAGCAGGCAGGCCAAAAGCATCCCAACCCATGGGTTGTAATACGTTATAACCCCGCATACGCCGATAGCGTGACAGCACATCGCCAATGGTGTAATTACGCACATGCCCCATATGGAGCTTGCCTGAAGGATAAGGAAACATCGACAGGCAATAATATTTTTTCTTATTAGGAATCTCAACTGCTTTGAATGCTGCTGTTTCCGCCCAGTACTGCTGCGCGTTTTTTTCGATCTCTTGGGGATGATATTTTTCTTGCATGGAACCCAGCTTGTTTACGGTAAAGCGCTGATTATACCGTGAAGCGTCTGAAGCTAACGTAGCAATTATTATGATGTGGTACCTGTGGTACCGGAAAATTGAGTCGGTTGTTAATATCCAAAGAAAACAATTATCAAAAACAAGAAATACAGTTAATACCGATTTGTAGGCTATCGGAATTAACTTTCCTTTAACTCTTAATTAAATTATGTGTCCCTAGATCAGTAGATCAGTCAGTCAGTCGGGCGTACGCCCGTCTGTGTTTAATACACCAGCCTCAGTAGGTTATCTTAGGGGTTCCCCGAAGCGGAACAGTTGTCCTTCTCCTGGAGTCATCTTATGCCACTTTTCATTACAAGTAAGAGGTTCAGTTGCGATGATGGTCACCACATCATGGGGCGTGGTTTCTTTAGCAAAATCAATATTAACATCAATATCTGACAAAGTGGCTCTGCCAAAAGGGGCGCGCCGCGTGATCCACTGCAATTTGGTTGTACAAAACGCCAGCAAGTACTCACCATCGCTAATTAGCATATTAAATACCCCAAATTGGCGTAAGTTGGCCGCTTCCCGGCGCAAAAAATTAAAAGCTGACAGACGCTTACTTGGGGGCTTAGGGTAACGTTTATCGAGCTGGCTTAACAAATAACAAAATGCCCGTTCGCTATCAGTGGTGCCCACCGGTCTAAATCGCTCCACTGGCAAACTGGGATAACCAAGCAATTGCCCGTTGTGCGCGTAAGTCCAATTGCGCCCCCATAGTTCACGGCTAAAAGGATGGGTGTTTTCCATACCGATCCGCCCACGGTTGGCCTGCCTGACATGGGCTATCACCGCTTTACTTTTAATGGGGTAGTCGGAGATGAGTCTGGCAATTTCAGAATCATAACTAGGTTGGGGATCTTTAAATATACATAAACCTTTGTTTTCATAAAAGGCTATGCCCCAGCCATCCTTATGTGGCCCGGCCCGCCCACCACGCTCCCGTAGCCCTTTAAAACTGAAACAAATGTCAGTGGGTACATTGGCTGACATGCCCAATAATTCACACATAGTTAATCCTGAATAATCCAAATACCATAGTTGTGTAACACAATAAACACCCCCGTGGCAAGACCACGGGGTATTAAAAAAGTGTAAGTTGACGCAGCTCTTCT
>CAXBGL010000018.1:0-24153 GCA_963975255.1 uncultured Nitrosomonas sp.
GTCAACTTACACTTTTTTAATACCCCGTGGTCTTGCCACGGGGTTGTTTATTAGCTGTCAATAAATAAAGTCTTACGTTACTTTTATCTATCTGAGCTGGGTCCGCTTTAGTGGACGGATAAGTCACTAGCATTATGCAGCGATTTGTTTGCGATTGTAGAACTGTTCAGCAAAATCGACAGGTATTTGATTGCCGATTTTTGCATGTCGCCGAATGCGATTATAAAACACTTCGATATAATCAAAAACAAGGCTATGTCGCAATTAACTATTGGTTTTTGTTAACTCTCTAATTGTACTTTAATTATTGAGACTATCAAGTCAATGGTTAATAAGGGTTTTATAAATTCTTAAATCAAATTCAACATTTAATTGTGACATAGCCTTCTTTAATGTCTATTGGTTGAACTTGTGATTCCCCGTGGTCTTGCCACGGGGATCTAATTAGTCTTTAGAATGTTGGAATGCGAAATGTTGTAGAGAAGGCGAGCCACTGTGCGTGGCAGATACACTATCATATTGTATTTCCTGTGAAATACAGGCGAGGCTTATTAGATGATTCGGTTGTAAATATCATCCTGAGTACTGCGACAGGGATAGAAGAGCGATATGATATGGAGTTTGAACAGCTTGGTTGCGACAAAGACCATGTGCATTTACTTTGTACGGCTCATCCGAAAATTGCACCGGGTCAGATTGTAAGGGTGTTCAAAAGCATTACGGCACGGGAATTGTTTAAGAGGAAGCCGGATTTGAAACGAGACCTGTGGGGCGGTGAGTTTTGGGCGGATGGTTATTATGTTGCAACTGTTGGGGAAAGAGCTGATTGGGGTGTGGTTGAGCGATATGTGAAGAACCAAGGCAAGTCAAAAGAAGAGCTGCGTCAACTTACACTTTTTTAATACCCCGTGGTCTTGCCACGGGGTTGTTTATTACTTCTAGCATGGTAAAGCACCAGGGGTACTATTGTGATAAACACAGAGCTTTGAGAAGAGAAAAAATTGAAGCTGATCGATATTATGCCGTTTATAGTTGTGATTAGAACAAGGCTTATTTCATAAACTGCAGATTATAAAGTTTAAAGTGAGGTTTAAATGGATCCATGTACGATCGCAAAAAATGTCAGCTCGATTTTTTCCATGCCAGACGTGGCATTGCGAATTAATGTATTAATTAATCTGGGAGAGACAAAGAACTCTGAATTAGAACAAGTTATCCTTCATGATCCGGCGTTGACAGCAAAGATATTAAAACTTTCGAACAGTGTTTTTTTTGGTTTTCCTGGGAAAATAGACACCATTTCGCGTGCGGTTTCATTAATAGGATATAAGGGGTTACATAATTTAGTGATTGCAACGTCGGTGGCAAGCACTTTTGACAGTATATCCTCTGAATTGGTTGATATGGAGACGTTCTGGTATCACAGCGTAACTTGTGGTGTTGTTGCTAACCATTTAGCAATTGATCTTAAAAGGAGAGAACGAGAGCGATTCTTTATTGCTGGTTTACTACATGCTATAGGGAAACTGATTCTTTTTAGCCAGTATCCAAAAGAATCAGAAAAGGCATTGAAACTGAAGGAATATGGTGATGATGCGGTCACTGACGCAGAACGTGAAATTTTTGGTTTTACATATGTTGAATTGGGTGCTGAGTTTCTAAAACAATGGCAGTTGCCGCAAAGCATTTGGAGGTTGATTGAATCTCAAGCTGATCCTTTAGAGGACAAAGAATTTAAAGAGGATGCCTGTATTCTTCATATAGCAGTGACTATCGCCAATTGTATACAACCTTGTGCGAATCAGAAAATTGATTTTGATGAAATAAACCCAAGTTACAAGCCTGAAATCTGGAACTATGTAGGCTTAAATCCAGAAGTTATCAGGCCAATGATAGAGGAAGCGAATACTCAGGTATTTGAGATGCTCAGTGTCATAAGACCTGAAGCAACCATGATATTTTAAAGGAATAAACTTCGGGAGCTTGCTCCCGAGTCAAGGTGAATGATAGTAAAAAGTTCCGCTTAACCAGAGGTTAATCAGATCGGCGAAATTCAGTTGCTTGCGGTCAATCTCTACCAGCTGATGCAAGATATTTAGTTTATTTTTTAGTCTTAGTGTTACTCAGAAGCATTCTATTGGTGCATTATCCCAGTTAGAATGATGATGGCAAATATGTCTGGATTATTTTGTCGCTATCGGCAAAACGATTCAGACAAACCTGGAAGACCAATCTACGATGAGCTATATTGTGCTTGTGCCTCCAGTAAAGAAACGTAGCGAGGTAAAACATCTTGTCCCCCAACATCGAGCATCTCCTTGAGAAAGCGTTGGCGGTGTTCTTCAATATAAAAGGAATCACACCCATTGGATAAGAAACTTTCTATTTTTTCGTACACATCATCCCGGCATCTCAGTTCTGTCTCGGGCATGTATTTCGCTACAATGGAACGACCTGCAATTAAGTAATCAGCCGCTAGTACGGGTTTTTTTAGCCTAACCGCTTCAAATACGACAGAAGTGGCAAGGTCAATAATCACGTCTGACCAATTCATCAGATGAACAGAATGCGCATCATCTCCGGCTATAGTTACATTGTCTAATTGTTTTACCGAACTATCCTTGGTCAAGGATTGTTTCCACCCACTCCGGGTATGTGGCTTAATAACTAATTCTACGCCTGGAAAAGCAGCGATCATGTGAACCACCTCACCGACTTCTTCCCAGAATGTCGTAAAATTGGCTTTCCTTAAAAACATGACAATTTTTAGCTGACTATCAGAACGAGTTAATAAGGTTGAAGATGGTAATAATTCAGTCAGTTTGGGTAGCCATTCTTCGCAAAATCTCGGCGATCCCAGTACAGCAATCGCCTGGTCATCTAAGAAGGGGCGAAAACGTTTGGCGCACAATTCATTGGGAACCACTAATTTGTTAAATATTCGCGCAGTTGAAAACAGCGTGTCAGGTTCAAGACGCCGCTCACCACGACGTATTAGTTGATTGGCATGTGGACTGTCACCATGGGGCAGTGATACGGTGCCCAGTCCCATGCTTCGTGCCGTTTCTACGATAACTTCAACCCATTCAACACAGATCACGGAATTTCTTTCAATCCAGTCAAAGGCAATCACACCCCCTTCAATATTCTCAAAACTTCTGGTTAACAATAGATTGGCAGTGTGTCGCCATAATGGTTGCCGGCGTTTTTCATTATAAATATCAGCCAGTACCCCGACTAATGTACCAATTAAGAATATGCGCCGCAAATTACTTGTCAACAAAAGCATTTGTAATCGCCACTTAATATATCCCAGTGGCGAGAAAACTTCGCGAATATGCGCAACATGTACACCGTCAAGTTTGCTTAAATATTCGATACGAAAATCATGGCGGAATTTTGTGGAGCCAATCAGCACAACATCACATTGGTGACCCGAATCAACCCATTTAAAAATGACAGGAGTAACGTGATCAATATCGTTATAATGTCGCAGAAAGAAAAGAGCCTTCATGCCCGTGTTATGATTGCAAATATATTTAATATGAACAGTATCTCTATCATTTTATTAGTTAATCCAGATATTCTCAGACAATAAAAGCGCGCTAATTCTACACTTGCCACCATTCAATTACCAGCAGTGAAGTTGTGCAAGAGTATGGAATGACGGTAAAAACAAGGAAATAGTCTCAGCTTCTTACTGAAGTATTGCTCAAATGATAGAACAAGCTCAGCAATTAATATATTCAGATTATAAGTTTCTAAAACCTAAAGCATTAATCAATTACAAATGAAAACAATAGCTGTAATACCTGCGCGCATGGGTTCATCCCGCTTCCCGGGTAAACCCATTGCTACATTACATGGGCGTCCTATGTTAGAACATGTGTATAAACGTGTGGCCTTAAGCAAGTCACTGGATGCCACATACATTGCAACCTGTGATGAAGCAATACGACAAGTTGCAGAAAGTTTTGGTGCTTCAGTAATCATGACAGCGGACACACATGAACGGGCCAGTGACCGTGTTGCCGAAGCAATCGCCCATATTGATGCAGAGCTAGTTGTTATGGTTCAAGGTGATGAGCCCATGACACACCCAGATATGATTGATACAGCCGTGGCACCATTTAGGGACGATGCACAATTAAATTGCGTGAATCTGGTGCGTAAAATTGATCATGAAGCAGATTATCGTGATGTCAACACGATTAAGGTGGTTATGGATCAACACAACAATGCCGTCTATATGTCGCGTCAACCCATACCCACCATGGCCAAGACCGGTTTTGAACACACAGTGGCTTACAAACAAGTATGCATCATCCCATTCCGACGTGACACCCTCTTTCAATACACAAGCTTGCCACCAACGCCACTGGAACAACTAGAGTCTGTTGATATGCTGCGTCTGATTGAACATGGCATGAATGTTAAAATGGTACATACGCTGTTCAATACACAAGCCGTTGATACCGAATCAGATTTAGCGCGTGTTGCCAAACTAATGGAAACAGACCCATTGCTTGCCAGCTATTAGGAATAAAAAATAATGCAGCTAAAATCTAAATTGGAACAGTCTGAATTAACCATCGGCTCATGGGTCACACTGGGTCATACCGCGATTGCCGAAATCATGGCTTCAGCCGGATTTGATTGGCTGGTTCTTGACATGGAACACAGTGTTTTGGAGCTTAGTGAAATTCAGACCATTATTCAGGTGCTTGACGGCAAACAATGTCCTGCAATCGTGCGCCTCACTTCAAATCATCCTGACCAGATTAAACGCGTCATGGATGCCGGTGCAACAGGTGTCATGGTTCCGATGATCAAATCTGCTGCAGATGCAAAAGCTGCAGTTAATGGTGTTTATTACCCACCGCGGGGACAACGCGGTGTTGGCCTGGCACGTGCACAAGGCTATGGCGCCAGCTTTTCGGCCTATCAACAGTGGTTGGAAAATAATGCTGTTATTGTTGCCATGATTGAGCATGTCGATGCTGTTAATGCCATTGACTCAATACTAGCTGTTCCTGGTATTGATGCTTATATCATCGGCCCATATGACTTATCTGGCTCTATGGGGCGCCCTGGTGAGCTTGATCATCCAGACGTTCAAGCGGCCATTACGCAAGTACTGGAAGCTGGTCTGCGTGCCAAAAAACCAGGTGGCATCCATGTCATCGAACCTGATCTAGAGGCATTACAACAACGCATTAAAGCAGGATTTAATTTTCTGGGTTATGGTCTAGATATCCGTATTCTTGATTCGCTCTGTCGCAGTCACCTTAAAACCATTCGTTCAACACTCTAAATACAATAAACACGATGAGAAAATTTGTTATTTCCACTTCTTCATTTGGCATCGATAATAATCCCCATATCCAACACTTGTTACAAAAAGGCCTACAAATAGTTAGCAATCCTTATAAACGCAGACTGACTGAGGACGAGGCGATGGCGTTACTTGATAATAATGTGGTTGGTATGATCGCTGGTATTGAGCCACTTACAGAACGCGTACTCAAATCTGCCAAAGGCCTGAAAGTTATTTCCCGTTGCGGTACTGGTATGGATAGCGTTGACCTGGTTGCAGCTAAACAATTGGGTATGTCTGTCTTAAATACGCCAGAAGCACCTGCTCAGGCGGTTGCTGAACTCACCATGGGGCTCATGCTGGCTACGTTGAGGCAAATCTGTCAAACAGATCAAGCCGTGCGTAAAGGTGAATGGCCGCGCACACAAGGTGGCTTGCTGGCGGCGCAAACCGTTGGAATTATAGGCCTGGGACATATTGGTCGGCGTGTCGCAAGCCTATGTCATGCGTTTGAAGCTAACGTTATTGCGCATGACCCCTACTTGGATCAGGCACCAACTGGCGTCACATTAATGCCTTTTGATCAACTAATAGCCATAGCAGACATTGTCAGTCTACATGTACCCTATGGGCCTAAATTACACCATTTACTAAACGTCCAGGCATTTACAAACATGAAACCAGGCGCTATTGTCATCAATGCCGCACGTGGTGGATTAGTTGATGAACAAGCGTTGGGAGAGGCAATAAACACCGGAAAACTCAGGGCTGCCGCATTGGATGCTTTTGAACAAGAACCTTATCAAGGGCCGTTGCTTGAATGTAACAACATTATCCTATCATCGCATGTCGGCTCTTTGGCAAAAGAAGCACGTCAAAATATGGAAATCGAGGCAGCGGAGAATCTATTTCATGGCTTAATCAAAGCAGGATTAATCAATGACGGATAACGCAATACCGAATGAAACGGTTATAGTCTTTGGTGCCAGTGGTTTTCTCGGTAGCCATGTTGCAGACGCATTAACAAATGCAGGTTATCGCGTACGATTATTTGACCGCAGTCCATCTCCATTTCTTAAACAAGGTCAGGACATGATTGTCGGAGACATCATGGATCTCGATCAAGTCATAGAAGCCGCCAAAGGTGCTGACATCGTTTATAATTTTGCGGCCATAGCAGATATTGACGAAGCCCACAACAAACCGATTGCCACCGCCACCATCAATGTTTTAGGCAACACACATGTATTGGAAGCCGCACGTCTCGCCAATGTTCGTCGTTTTGTCTTTGCCAGCACTATCTATGTTTATTCGGAATCCGGTTCCTTTTATCGCGCCAGTAAACAAGCCTCAGAGTGTTTCACTGAAACCTATCATGACCGTTATGGACTGGAATATAACATATTACGTTACGGGTCACTGTATGGCAGACGTAGTGACAAACGTAATGGCATCTATCGCATGCTGCATGAAGCTATTGATGAACATTCGATCACGTATAAAGGTAGCGGTGAGGCCATGCGTGAATATATTCATGTGGAAGATGCTGCACGCATGAGTGTGCAAGTGCTCGCGCCCGAATATGCCAACCGGCACCTCATTCTGACAGGACAAGAAAGATTACGCATCAAAGATGTCATGACCATGATCTCTGAAATAATGCCATGGCCCATTCAATTAAACTTTGATGAAGCCAATGTTGTTCACCACTACGAAATGACACCTTATGCCTTCCAACCGCGTATTGGCCGCAAGCTGGTGCTTAATGAGCATGTTGATCTCGGACAAGGACTACTGGACTGCCTCAGAGAAATCCACAAAGACCTGGAACATGCCGGTGAAAATGATGACGCAATCCCTTCAATATCTGATAACAAAGCTTAAAATTACAAATCGCAATGAAAATAACTGACTGGCACGCCATTATTTTTGACTTTGATGGCGTGGTTGCTGAATCCGGAAAAATAAAAACACTAGCCTTTGCAGATCTCTATCGTGATTATGGTGAAGAAGTGGTTGCCGCTGTCGTGCAACACCATAATCAAAACGGCGGCATGTCGCGCTACCGAAAATTTCATTATTATCAGCAACACTTTTTGGCCAAACCGCCCCTAACATCTGAAGAAGAGCACCAACTGGATGTGCGTTTCTCTGAACTCGTAATGGAAGCCGTTATTGCTGCCGATGCAGTACCCGGCGCGAATGAACTTATTCGCCAGCAAGCCGCAAGAATTCCTTTATTTGTCGCATCGGGAACCCCTGAGACAGAACTCAAAATAATCATAGAGAGACGTGGCCTAGCGCCTTATTTTAAGGAAGTGCGTGGCTCCCCCGCACTGAAACAAACACTCGTCGCGGAAATTTTGTCTGCGCATCATCTGGCACCTGAATCAACATTAATGGTCGGTGACGCACTGGTCGACTATGAAAGCGCCCATGTCAATGGTCTTGCTTTCCTCGGTCGCGTTTATCCTGGCGCCCCGAATCCTTTCCCAGAACATGTAAAAGTCGTTCCAGATTTATGCACCTTGGTGAATTGATGCAAAGAAATTACTATGCAGGGATCGATCAACTTGCCAAAGGGTTTGCTGATTTTGCAGCAACTGCGTTACAGAATGATTTAACCAAAAATCAAAAAGCCTCACTGGTTATCCCTGGTGGCAATACACCGCGCCATTATCTGCCGGCACTGGCCAATTGCGCGCTAGCATGGGATAAAATAACCATTACTTTGAGCGATGAACGTTGGGTCGATGTCCACACGGATGCATCCAACGAAAACTTAGTCACAAAACACCTGTTAGCCCATCTGTCACAAGATACAAATTTTGTTGGATTAAAAACCGGGCATGCCACTCCTTTTGATGCCGTTGATGAAATCCATCAACGCTTGGACAGTATTCCACAGCCATTTGCTCTCACTGTTTTAGGTCTGGGGGAAGATGGTCATGTTGCCTCGCTATTTCCGAACATGAGTACTGATGACCAAGGCACTAGCCTAAACTGTGTCGCCGTTGATAAACCCATTGCACCTTCACCGCGTATGAGTCTCTCTCTGGGATTATTGGCTCAGAGCCAACATATTGCATTAGTTGTTGTTGGCAGAGCCAAACGGCAATTACTGGATCGATTGACTGAGTACTCTGATCCACAAATACCACTTGTTTGGTTACTAAAGCGTAGTCAAACACCTATTATGGTTTTTGAAACAGATGCTGAGACCTTTGCAAAACACGGTCTTTGAAATTGGTTGTTGTCGGGTACGTTCGTTAATGAAACGATTGGGGCTTTTTGTGAGAACAAAACGACGGTTTGTTATAACAACCGATAGTCGGCACAATTTGCCGGTGGCTGAGAATCGGTTAGATAGACAGTTTCAACCCTTCGTCAAGAATCAGGTTTGGAAAAGCCATATTACCTATCTTTGGACTGTGGTGGTCTTTTGGAAAGGGCTAGAAGCTGTGAAAATATTAAGCTCTTATCGCGATATAATGTGAGTATTAGATTAACGCATAAACACAAGAAATCTCTATCTTTGACTGCAAGGTGAAAAGTTAAAACACACCATTGCGTTAAGATTTTAGACACTTCTGGGTTAGAAACTATAATAATGAATCAATACCGCTTTATCCAGTTTGATGCAGGCTAATATTACGTGGCGTGAATTGCTAATAAGGCTCGCGTTAATCTTTATCTGTTTGGGTCTGTGGTATAACAAGCTAAATATAGTTACTTTTCCGTTATTGGGATTAGCATGGTTGCTCGATGATGGTTACAATAAATTTAGACAGCTAATCAAAGAACCGCTCGTTCAAGCAATCCTTGTTTTATGTGCTGTGTTGGTTCTGGGATTGCTGTGGAGTGACCATCCTGATGGTGGGCGTCACAAATGGTTGAAATACTTTATCCTTCTGAACTTTATTCCCTTCTTTTCGCTTTTGAATAAAAAACGATTGCCATGGGCATTTGCTGCGTTATTGTTTGGATACTTCGGTGTGTTGTGTATAGGCATATATCAATGGGCTGTTCTAGGAGGACAAGGCGTTCCACTATTTAAAATGACTTATCTGAGTTTTTCAGCCATGCTAGGAATTGGTGTAATCATATCGTTTTACTTTGCGTGCACGAGTAGTAGTAAAAAAATAAGTATATTGTCCTGGGTTCTTATGCTGACGTTATTGTTTGTTCAGTTTAACCAAAATGGGCGTAGTCTTCTTTTGGCAACATTGATTACTCTATCACTACTGATTTTATTGCTATATTGGGCAGAACTAAGAAAGTTCATGATTATTTTTGTGTCACTTACGGTGGTTATTTCTGTGTTTGCTTTCAGCAGCAATGGTTTGCAAGATAGACTTAGTCGAGTCAAACATGATATTGAGCAACTCCAACAAGGAGATTACAGTACTAGTCTGGGATATCGACTTGCCATGTGGGATGTTGGTTTAAATGGCATTGCCACGCGACCATTGTTTGGTCATGGTACGGGGATGCCAGAAAGCTATTTTAATGAAACCATCAAAACGTATAAGGGCGGTGTTTATAAAGACTTGAAAAAATTCCAGAGGACTTCTCATTACCATAATGACTGGATTGAGATGGGTATGCACCTGGGTCTGCTTGGTATACTGGCTTTGACTTTTCTATTGTGGAGTTGGTATCAGACTTTCAAAGTGCACCATCTCCGTGTTCTGGGAATCGCGTTAGTCAGTTATATTTTTCTGGCAGGATTAACGGATGCATTTATTATCTATAGTAGAATTCCTATGCTATTGCTTGTTATTACTGCGATTACTATTTCCTGGCAAGAAGAGAATTAGCATTCACAACCTAAAATGTCAGATTGACAACTCGAGAGAGCATGTTGATGGCGACAAAATGGCTTGGACCGTGATAGGAAAAATAAAATTTGTGAACTTTGGTATCAATTATATTTTCTTACAAGTAGAATTTGTTGTATATAAACATTGAATTTTCTGTTTGTTTAGGAGGAGAAAATGGCAGATATGCAGTCTCCAACTGTCTTGAATCCGAGTGTTTTAGTTCCAGTTGATCCGGCTATTGAGTGTTATATGCAAAGCTTGGTGATACAAACTGATCATCCCGTTTTAACAGAGATGGAGGTGTTAGCTAAGCAGAATAATTTTCCTATTGTTGATCGTTTAGTGGGTATTTTTCTTGAAACTCAAGCGAAAATGATTAATGCGCAACGTGTATTTGAGTTTGGCAGTGGCTATGGTTATTCTGCATACTGGTTTGCAAAGGCAGTGGGTAAAGAAGGCCAGGTATATTGTAGTGATGGGGATCCACTAAACCAGAAGAAGGCTGAGTACTATCTTACTTCGGCAGCTTTATGGGATAGGGTAAATTTTCAGGTAGGATTGGCACAAGATATTTTTGCGCAAACTGATGGCTTATTTGATATTTGTTATAACGACGTCGATAAGGGAGATTACCCAGCAGTATGGCAAATGGCCAAGGATAGAATTCGTCCGGGTGGTCTTTACATCGCCGATAATGTTTTATGGCATGGACGTGTTGCGGTAGAGAATTTTACTGATATTGTTCCTGGTTGGACTGAAGCAATTTTGGCACATAATAAACTTATATTTAACGATCCTAAGTTCGATACATTTATTAATCCCACTCGGGATGGTGTGATTGTTGCACGCAAGAAACAATAGGATATCCATGGTAGTTGAATTAAATAGTTGGTATAGTACCTTTTTTCAGGTTGGGAAAATAATAAGGCATGACTCTTTGAAAAAGACTGCTGTGCTGATAGAGGCTTAGAAAGGTTAATGATTTAGATTTAATTTTTTTGAATTAATAAGGAAAAAATATGGAAATTCATGTTTACGATACGTACGTTAGGGCCAAAGATGGTCATATCATACATTTCGATGTATTTACTGCGGTCAAAGATGACCAGAAAGCAGTTGAGTATGCCAAGCAGTGGTTAACTTCAATTGATGAAAGTGAAGCAATCATCACAAGTAAAGAATGTAGTTTTTGCCATAGCCAGAGTGCCCCACCTGATGTAGAGGAAACAATTAGTAATGATGGTTATTTTATCTATAAGATGGAAGGATGTAAGTAATCGTTTTGTAGTTATAATTAAGTATTATCGAAAGTCGACGGCGTTGCTTTATATATGCGGTATGAGTTGGCAGTCGGCTTAATTTAAAGTATCACAACAATCTGATAATTCCCAAGGTTTTTGTAATGAGACTAAAATTTAGTACTTTATTCATTTTCAGTGCCCTCTTTGTAATGTGCAGTGTGTCTGTGCAGGCGTCAGATCCAAAGATGATAGGCGAACACAATGACTGGACAGCTTATATGTTCACGGAGAACAATAACAAAGTCTGTTACATGGTCAGTCGGCCTAAGAAAGAAGAGGGTGACTATACGCAGCGTGGCGACGTTTTTGCTATCATTACACATCGTCCAGCTGAAAGAAGTAAGAATGTATTCAGTTATATTGCTGGTTATTCGTATAAGCCAGGTAGTGAAGTAACCGTGAAGATTGACACGCAGAAGTTTACCCTTTTTACACAGGATGAATCAGCATGGGCTTCCGATTCGGCAACTGACAACAAGTTAGTTGATGCCATTCGACGTGGTAGTTCTCTCAAGGTCAAGGGTGTTTCTGTTCGAGGTACCGCAACAACAGATTTTTTTGGGTTAAGTGGTTCTTCCGCAGCTTATAAAGCTATTTCAGCTGAGTGCGGCGTCAAATAATTTAGATCAGTGCCTGTGTTGGTAGTGGTGCGGGTGCATGGAAGTTAGCCGTTTATCCAGATTATCCTGAATAGACAGCAACTCAGGAAAAAGAAGAATTCACAATATGAGTGACAAGATAACTATTTACCAGAAGCCGACATGTAGTAAATGTAGCGCAACATTAGCGCTCCTCAAAGAGAGTGGCGAGGATTTTGAATCAATTAATTACTATGAAACACCCTTAACAGTTGAGATATTGCAGGATTTGGTTCAAAAGTTGAATGTATCGATACGTGATGTGTTGCGAAAAGGTGAACCGTTAGCACGTGATTTGGAGTCTATATCGGATGATGAGTTGATGAGAATAATGGTTAATAACCCAGATCTAATTCAGCGACCGATAGTTGTGCGAGGTAACAAAGCTAAGTTGTGTCGACCACCAGAGAACGTCAAAGAATTATTATAGAAAGCGATTATCAAGTAACTGGAACAATGTTGCAGATGTGCCAATTTCTATAGTTTTTCAGGTGTACAGAAAAAAGCGCACGGGTCTGTGCGCCTTACATTCTAGAGCAGTAAAGAAAATCCGATCTATGGTTGATCAGTTTTCTGCGTTGTAACTTCTTCCGCAACAGTTTCTTGTATGACAACCTTCTGTGCTACTTTTTTGCTGGTTGCACGTGTTAGAAGTTTTTCGCGAATACGCGCCGACTTACCAAAGCGATCTCTGAGATAGTAGAGTTTTGCACGGCGAACAGCGCCACGGCGTTTGATTGTAATACTCGCTATCAGTGGCGAATATGTTTGAAAAGTTCGTTCTACACCTTCACCACTTGAAATCTTGCGCACAATAAATGCCGAATTAAGGCCTCTATTACGTTTAGCTATGACTACACCTTCATAAGCTTGTAAGCGTTTACGATCGCCTTCAACTACGTTGACATTGACAACAATCGTGTCTCCAGGAGAAAAGTCAGGTATGTCTTTATTAAGACGATTAATTTCTTCAGATTCTAATTGATCGATCAAGTTCATTTCTTATTCCCTATTTTCTATCCAATTCTACTTGGTTTTACAGGATTGTTTGAATTCTTCCAGTAATTTTTCATCTTCTTGAGTCGCGTCGCGAGTCATCTTTAATTTCAACAGGTCTGGACGTTTCAGCCAAGTTCTGCCTAGTGCTTGTTGTAAACGCCAGCGATTAATTCTGGCGTGATGTCCAGACATTAATACTTCTGGGACATGGTCTCCTTGATACACCTCAGGTCTTGTGTAGTGTGGAAAATCCAGGAGTCCAGTCACAAAAGAATCTTGTTTTGCTGATTCTGGGTCACCCAATGTTCCAGGGATTTGCCTGGCTACACTGTCAATTAAAACCATTGCTGCCAGTTCCCCGCCTGAGAGCACATAATCACCAATAGAAATTTCCATATCTACTTGACGTTCTATTAGGCGTTCGTCTATTCCTTCATAACGCCCACAAAGCAGTATCAGCCCTGGGCGCTTACTTAACGATATAACACTATCATGATCCAGACGCTTTCCTTGAGGCGAAAGATAGATTACTTGCGTATTATCAATTCCCAATGCTGCTTGTCTGGCCCTTGCCTGGATAATGGAATCCTCCAAAGGCTGCGCTAACATGACCATCCCAGGTCCGCCGCCATAGGGGCTGTCATCAACAGTACGATACTTATCTTTAGTAAAGTCTCGCGGATTCCATGTGTTTAGTTGGAAAATAGCGTTCTTACATGCCTTCCCAGTTACGCCATGTTGGGTTATGGCATGAAACATTTCTGGAAACAACGTGATGACGTCAATTTCAAAAGGCATTGCCCGTCACCTCAATAATCTATTCCCCAATCTACTGTTATGACACCAGATTCTAAATCAATGTTTATAACTGCTTGATCAATAAAAGGGATGAGTATTTCCTCTTTATTTTTGTCTGCGTTTTGTACTTGCAGTACATCGTTAGCGCCTGTCTCTAAAAGACCAATTACTGATCCCAGTTTTTGATCTTGTAAATTAATGACTTGAGCGCCAATCAAATCAGACCAATAGTAACCTTCTTCTCCGGTCTCTGGCAGGTTGGGCAACTGATTGCGTGGAATAGCAATTTGCATTCCTGTTAATTGTGTTGCCAATGTGCGATCAGCGCACTCCTTGAATCTAACCTGTAATGTATTGCCACTGCTGGTGCGGGCAGTAGCAACTTCGATTTCACGCCAAGTTCCATCTCCATTACCTATCCACCATGTTGAGTAATCAAGTAATCCGCCTATGTACTCGGTATAGGGGTGGACTTTGATACAGCCAAGTATGCCGTGGGGACCAATAACATGCCCCATTACAACCATTGATACCACTGGTGTGGCTTTATCCGTTGTTTGGTAGTGCTTCTGTCTTTGTTGTAGCAAGTTGTTTGATTAACCTGGTTACAGTACTGGATAATTGCGCGCCCTTGGATTGCCAATATGAGATACGATCTAGCTGTATCCGTAGGTCTTCTTCACCACCTGTTGCTCTGGGGTTATAAAAACCGACACGTTCAATAAACCTACCATCGCGTGTATCGCGTGAATCAGCTACTACCATGTTGAAAAAAGGGCGCTTTTTAGCACCGCCTCGTGCCAATCTGATGATGACCATATTTTTGCCTATGCCTGTTTACGAGGAGTAATTTTTAAAACCCTGCATTTTACGTCAAGATTTATAGTGTTGACAAGTGATAAAATAATTAGATACGTTGTGATGATGCGTTTGTTTGTTTGTTTATGTCTCTAAATTCTTTATTAGAAGGACTCTCAACATATTATTTATTGCCGAACAATTTTTTGCATAGTGAGTGGTTATGATGCGTTCTAATGAACTTCTATCCGAGCATGCTGCAAATTTTATCCTCAGCGAGGCCAGTCGATGTGTTTCCTGCGGTCTATGTTTGCCTCACTGTCCTACTTATAAGCTTCTAAAATCAGAAGCGGATTCGCCGCGTGGACGTATTGCTCTGATGAATGGTGTTGCCAGTAAGCGTATTCCAATGAACGAGCGATTTGTGCAACATATGGATCGTTGCCTTACTTGTAGAGCTTGTGAGTCTGTTTGTCCTAATAGCGTTGCCTATGGACAATTAATAGATGAAGCTCGTGTGATGATCACCGCATCAGCGTCTGGTTTAAAAAAGAGTCGGGTGATAAATAAAAAAACTAAGTTACGCGCCCTGTTGGAAAAGGAGTTTATTGCCAAACCAAAGCGTTTTGATCGATTGCGTTCATTATTTAATTTCTTTCAGAAAAGTGGTTTACAGTTATGGTTGAGAAATTCGAGCTTGTTGGGAAAAATAAAATTAGGCAGACTTGTAGCGCATCTACCACCAGTCAATTTTACTGATTCTTCCTCAGTTCATGGGGGAAAAGTTGCTACAAACGGATGGCAGGAAATCTATCCTGAGCATGGGAGGATGCGTGGTGACGTTGGTCTGTTTTTGGGTTGCGTGGCACGGTTGGCTGATGTTGAAACGCTTAACTCAGCTATATTTGTACTGAATCGTCTTGGTTATCGAGTACATGTGCCATCAAATCAAACTTGTTGTGGGGCATTGCATCAACATAGTGGTGATATACAAATGGCTGCTCAGCTTGCACAGCAAAATAAAATGGTTTTTGATGGATTGAATAGTGTGCATTCAATTGTTAGCACTGCATCCGGTTGTGGTGTGCAACTGGCAGACTATTATCGGGGACAGGCAAAAAAATCGGGCGTGCCATTAGCGGCACTAGAAGAAAATCATTGCAAGGATGAGGCCGAGTGTGGTGAAGATAAAAAGGTTTTATCTGGCATTACAGATATCAGTAAGTTCTTGGCTACAGCGAAGGGATGGGAAGATGTTGAGATTGCACCTCTGTCGTATAAGGTTGCTGTGCATGACCCTTGTAGTTTACGTAACGTATTGCACGATCAAGCTTATGCTTATACATTAATTTCCCGTATTCCTGATGTGCAAGTTGTGCCTTTGGCTGGTAATGGTCAGTGTTGTGGCGCTGCGGGGACTTATTTCCTTGATCAGCCAGAGTTGGCAAAGATGCTTCTGGATGAAAAAGTGTCTGCGGCAACTGATAGTGACATCCGCTACTTAGTTACATCAAATATTGGTTGTTCTTTACATATTGTAAGTGGATTGCGTGAAACTGGATCGGATCTTGAGGTGTTGCATCCTGTAACGTTACTGGCAAGACAAATGGGTATACAATTATAATAACTAGGCTCTATTTTGTATAAGTTATAAGAATATCAATTATTATTGTATTGGGTGTTTGTCGGATTAATAGAATTATTGCTCTTGTTGGTTAGAGATCAGACTTAAGCCCGACTGATAACCTAAGGATGTGAATATCGAATCATCATGATTAATTCTATTGTTATTCAGTAAATTACTATGGTCAATATAGATAAACTCATCATTGGTTTTGATGGCGCCTTACGTACATTACTTGTGCCAGCACAAACATTGCGTCCTGTTCCGGGTAACGATCTACCCGAAGCCGAGTTATCGGATGTAGAGCGGATAGAGTCCACTGCATTAATGCGTGTTAATCATGTTGGTGAAGTATGCGCGCAGGCTCTTTACCAAGGACAGGGATTGACTGCTCGCAATGCAAATGTACAGGAAACCTTGATGCAAGCAGCACGTGAAGAAACCGAGCATTTAGCTTGGACTGAGCGTCGTATAATGGAGTTGGGTGGACGTAAGAGTCTGCTCAATCCATTATGGTATGGGGGATCTTTTGCAATCGGTATGTTCGCAGGGTTGTTGGGTGACAAATGGAGTCTGGGTTTTCTCGCTGAAACTGAACAGCAAGTCGGTGCGCATTTGGCAGGACATTTGCAGCGCTTACCGCATCAGGATGAGAGAAGCCGTGCCATTGTTACACAGATGCAGATTGATGAAGCCGGTCATGCAACGATGGCTATATCTCATGGTGGTGCAGAATTGCCGCCACCCGTAAAAGTAGCGATGAAAATGGGATCAAAGGTGATGACTCGAACTGCATACTGGGTTTGATAATCAATTGTTTTACATGCAATTTACCTTGTGAGGAAACAATCGGCCATTACTTGTTATAAACACAAGTAAATAGCGAACTGAGCCATGAAAAATATCAACTTGACGCATCATTTCTTGATTGCTATGCCAGCGATGGCGAATTCTGTTTTCTCCAAATCATTGACTTATATTTGTGAGCATAATGAGCAAGGTGCACTGGGGTTGGTGATAAATCGTCCGACTGATCTTACACTGATAAATCTATTTAAACAGCTTGGCATTCCATCAGCCGATCCACCAGCTGATGAGTTATCCGTACTTTTTGGTGGGCCAGTACAACTTGATTGTGGATTTGTTCTGCATCATCCCGTAGGGAAGTGGCAATCAACGCTGGCAGTAAATAAAGAGGTGGGACTGACTACGTCACTTGATATATTAAAGGCAATAGCGGATTCAGAAGGTCCTGAGAACATACTGGTTGCATTGGGTTATGCAGGGTGGGCGCCGGGTCAAATCGAATATGAATTGGCACAGAATTCATGGCTCACAGTACCTGCTGCATCTGACATAATCTTTGACTTGTCATCTGAAGAAAGATTGCCTGCAGCGATGCAATTGTTGGGTATTGATTTTTCTAATTTATCAAACGAAGTGGGGCATGCCTAGTTTGCGAGATAAATACTGCTAATGACTCAAGAATTTGTTAACTTGCAATCGGTTGTGCAAAGAACTGACATTGAAAAAATTCTTGTTGGAACGGTATTGGCATTTGATTTTGGGAAAAAACGTATCGGCGTGGCAATAGGTAATAGTGAATTGGGATTGGCTCGTCCGCTGATTACGCTAGATAGCGAAGTCACGCAGCAACGTTTTGTCGCAATTGCCAAACTGATCGAAGCATGGCAGCCTGTTCTGCTGGTGGTGGGATTACCTACCCATGCTGATGGTAAAGAGCATGAGCTCACTCGGCTGTGCCAACGTTTTGCGCGGCGATTAGCAGGTCGTTTTAAAATTAAAATTGTATTGCAGGATGAGCGTTATACTTCTATTACTGCCAGTGCTGCATTACGAGACGCAGGAATTCGAGGGAAAAAGCAGAAACCGGTATTGGATCAAATAGCGGCACAGCAGATACTCCAATCTTTTTTTGATGAACATCATGCAATTACCTGACGCAGAAAAGCTGTACAATAATTTAGTCAGGAAAATACAACCTTATATAGGTGCGAATGTTGCACTTATAGGTATTCACACTGGTGGTGTGTGGTTGGCCGAGCGGTTGCATAAGGAGTTAGGGGTTCGGCTTCCGTTAGGTCTGCTTGATGTGTCATTTTATCGTGATGATTTCAATAAAATTGGGTTGCATCCACAAGTTAAGCCATCAAATATTTCATTTGAGGTAGATAACTGTCACATTATCTTGGTGGATGATGTGCTTTATACTGGGCGTACCATTCGTGCGGCAATTAACGAATTGTTTGATTATGGTCGACCAGCATCTATTCGTTTGGCTACTTTGGTAGATCGCGGTGAACGGGAACTTCCGATTGCTGCGCAATATATTGGAACAAGTCTTACATTGCCAGCAGATAAAATGCTGGAATTAAAACAGCATAACGATGGAACATTAAGTTTTAATTTGTATGACAAGCATTTTCCAGAATGATAAATAGAAATCCACAGTTAAGTGAGAATGGTGCCTTGCAGCATCTGCTGACTACTGAGGGGTTGCCTGCGTCTATTTTGTTTAACATACTGGATACTGCTGAATCATTTGTCGGGGTAACGGAACGTGATGTTAAGAAAGTGCCGTTGTTACGTGGCAAATCTATCTTCAATCTTTTTTTTGAACCCAGTACACGTACTCGTACGACATTTGAAATTGCGGCCAAACGTTTATCCGCAGACGTGCATAATCTAAATATTTCTGTTTCTGCGGAATCCAAGGGCGAGACACTGCTGGATACGGTGAATAATCTTTCCGCCATGCATGCGGATATGTTTGTTGTGCGGCACTCACAAAGCGGCGCTGCCCACTTAATAGCCCGTCATGTTCACCCAGAAATTCACGTTATTAATGCAGGTGATGGCAGCCATGCGCATCCTACGCAGGCATTACTGGATATGTTTACCATTCGGCGGTACAAGAAAGATTTTCATAATTTGCGTGTCGCCATTATTGGCGACATTTTGCATTCCAGAGTGGCACGTTCGCAAATTCATGCGCTCACGACACTGGGTGTGCCAGAAGTACGGGTAATTGCACCTAAAACTTTATTGCCTAGCAAGGTCGAACGCCTGGGTGTGCAGGTTTATCATGATATGACAGAAGGTTTGAAAGATATTGACGTGTTGATGATGCTACGTTTGCAAAATGAGCGCATGCAAAGTGCGAACTTGCCGAGCTCCGAAGAGTATTTTAAATACTACGGCCTAACTCAGGAAAGACTATCACTGGCTAGGCATGATGCAATCGTGATGCATCCAGGCCCAATGAATCGTGGGGTGGAGATTGATTCTGCGGTTGCAGATGGAAAACAGTCGGTAATTCTGCCACAAGTAACATTTGGTATCGCAGTACGCATGGCAGTGATGTCAATTTTGGCGGGTAATTAAGATAGACTTTAAATTACCAGATATTGATCATGAAAATACATATTAAAAACGGACGCTTGGTTGATCCAAAAAATGGGATTGATGCTGTGCAAGATGTATTTATTGCTGCCGGAAAAATTATATCAATTGGTACGGCACCTGACGATTTTCATCCCAACCGTATAATTGATGCCAAAGCGTTAGTGGTCTGCCCTGGTTTTGTAGATTTATCTTTACGGTTACGTGAACCAGGGCTTGAGTATAAGGCGACCCTTGAATCAGAAATGGGTGCAGCCGTCGCAGGGGGCATTACCAGCTTAGCCTGTCCACCCGATACGGATCCGCCACTGGATGAACCCGGGTTAGTGGAGATGCTAAAACATCGCGCTAAAAATCTTAATCAGGCCCATGTTTACCCTATTGGTGCGTTAACACAAGGCCTGCGTGGTGAGCGGTTGACTGAAATGGTCGAGTTGAATGAAGCTGGGTGCATTGTGTTTGGTCAGTTAGACGCGCCGCTTTCTAATTTAAGAGTATTGATGCAGGCAATGCGGTATGCGTCTACTTTTGGTTTTAGTGTGTGGTTGCGACCACAGGAAATAAGTCTGACTAATGATGGTGTGGCCCATGATGGAGAAGTGGCAACCCGATTGGGTTTGCCGGCTATTCCCGTATGTGCTGAAACCATTGCTTTATCTAATATTATTTTATTGGCAAAGGAGACAGGTGTTCGCGTGCATTTATGCAGGATTTCCAGTGCAGAAGGTATTGCCATGATACGTGCGGCCAAGCAACAGGGTTTGCCGATTACTTGTGATGTGTCGATTAATCATATTCATCTTTCAGAAATGGATATTGGTTTTTTCGACTCTAATTGTCACCTCATACCACCCCTACGCAGTTCTAGCGATCGAGATGCACTACGTATTGGTCTTCTTGATGGAACCGTCGATGCAGTCTGTTCAGATCATGCTCCCGTAGATGAAGATGCCAAGTCGCTGCCGTTTGGTCAGGCTGAGATCGGTGCTACCGGTGCGGAGTTATTGTTGTCATTGACATTTAAGTGGGGTGTGGAAATGAACCTTTCACTAAGTAAAATATTGGCAAAGATTGCGTTGAAACCTGCCCAAATACTGGGTATTGATGCAGGCCATCTGTCGCTGGGTGCGGTGGCAGATTTGTGTATTTTTGATCCCGATCAGTACTGGAAAGTTGCGGCGTCAGCAATTAAGAGTCAAGGTAAAAATACGCCATTTCTAGGTATGGAGTTGCCAGCACAAGTTAAATATACCCTCGTCGATGGCAATATTGTTTATGAGCATTGATTCAGGTATTCCATGAATATACACCACCCCTTATAAAATCATTTTTTTGGAACAACATGACAAATCCACTGCTTAATTTTTCTGAACTGCCACGTTTTGCAGAAATCATCCATGAACATATCGCGCCAGCAATCAAAAAATTGCTGTATGACAGTCGTGCGGTCATCGCCAAAGTGCGCGACGCTGAAGCGACACCCACTTGGCAAAATTTCGTACAACCCCTTGTGGATACGAATGAGCGTTTGTCACGTGCCTGGGGGCAGGTGTCGCATTTGAATGCGGTCATGAATAGCCCAGCGTTGCGAGAGATTTATAATGCCAATTTGCCACTTATTACCCAGTTCTATGCGGAATTGTCACAAGACCCGCTATTATTTGAAAAATTCAAGCAACTACGTAATGGTTCTGAATACGAGCGTTTGAGTACAGCACAGAAAAAAATAATTGAGAATGAATTGCGCGATTTTCGTTTGGGGGGGGCAGAATTGCCAGCCAAGCAAAAAGAGCGATTACTTCAGATTCAGGAAACGTTGGCGGCACTGTCTTCTCAATTCAGTGATAATTTGCTCGATGCAACCAATGATTTTTCATTATTGGTGGAGGATGTTGAAGCCGTATCAGGTATTCCAGCAGATGTGCTACAAACAGCAAAAGAGTTGGCCGAAAAGGATGCCTTGTCTGGTTGGAAATTTACCCTGCACATGCCTGCTTATTTGCCAGTCATGCAGCATGCGGATAATCGGGCACTACGTGAAAAGATGTCGCGTGCATATGCAACCCGTGCCAGTGAGTTTGATGTCAAGTCGGCTTCTGTAGATGGCGTAGCGAATTGGGACAATACCCCACTGATTAAAAAAATACTCGAATTACGCAGAGAGGAAGCGCAAATGCTGGGTTTTGACAGCTATGCGGAAGTGTCATTGACAAGCAAAATGGCGACAACACCCAATCAGGTGCTGGACTTCCTTGCTGAACTGGCGGCTAAAGCCAAACCTCATGCGCAACGTGATTTGCAAGCGCTGCAGGAATTTGCTGCTGACAAACTGAATATAATAAAGCTAGAGTCTTGGGATTTGGCCTACGTCAGCGAGAAATTGCGAGAGGATTGTTATGCGTTTTCTGATCAGGAAGTAAAGCAGTATTTTCCCGAGGAAAAAGTTTTACCGGGTATGTTTAAACTGGTGGAGAAACTTTATCGTATCACCATTATTCCAGTGAAAATATCAAGTAAAGTCCAGTGCTGGCATCCTGATGTAAAATTTTTTGATATTCAAGATGCTGCAGGAAAATTAATTGGTCAATTTTATGTCGATTTATACGCGCGCCCCGGTAAACAAGGGGGGGCATGGATGGATGATGTCATCACGCGTCGACGTATTGATACAGGCGATTGTGGAGACGGTGACACTATCCAAACACCTGTGGCGTATCTGAATTGTAACTTTTCAGCACCTGTCAATATCGAGAACCAACCGTCCTCAGCTTTATTTACCCACGATGAGGTGACCGTATTGTTTCATGAGTTTGGCCATGGTTTGCATCACTTGCTGACACAGATAGAGGACTTAGGCGTGTCGGGCATCAATGGCGTAGAGTGGGATGCCGTCGAATTGCCCAGCCAGTTTATGGAAAACTTCTGCTGGGAATGGGAAGTGTTGACGGACATGACGCAACATGTCGAGACAGGTGAGTCACTGCCGCGCGTATTATTTGACAAAATGTTGGCCGCCAAAAATTTTCAGAGTGGGCTGCAGACATTGCGCCAGATTGAATTGGCAGTGTTCGACATGCGTTTACATTCTGATTTCGATCCGGCAGGTGCGCAAACAGTTCAGCAATTACTCGATCAGATTCGTAAGGAAATTGCCGTCATTATTCCACCAGACTATAACCGCTTCCCAAATAGTTTTGCACACATATTCGCAGGGGGTTATGCAGCGGGCTATTACAGTTATAAGTGGGCAGAAGTATTGTCAGCGGATGCGTATAGTTTGTTTGAAGAAAATAAGGAAAAGGGTGTGGTAAACCCTGAAGCAGGGGCGCGTTTTCATAAAGAAATATTGGCAATGGGCGGCAGTCGTCCAGCACTTGAGTCGTTTGTTGCCTTTCGTGGACGTGAACCAAGAATCGATGCGCTACTGCGTCATCATGGCATGACTGCAGCGTAGATAGGCAGTACTAAATATTAATGGCTATTCGTTTTGCCAATAAAAAAGCGCTGATTTCTCAGCGCTTAAATTGAAGCGTCAAACTTTTTATTGATTTTGTTATTAAACTAAGCTACGGCGCCGTATAAAAGCAAGACTCATTAATCCTGCGCTCAATAACAACAAGCTAACAGGTTCTGGGATATCACTTGGATCACCACCACCATCTCTTCCCCAGATTGAAACATGGGAAATTGCGCCTTGCTGAGGCCAGAAGTCTTGAAGATCTAGATCCATTATGCCATCCCACGCTGAAAGGTTGTAGAAATAATAGGATGGGTCTTGGTTTCCATCTTTTATCGCAAGATAGCAATCTGGGCAGGTAATTGAAGCCCCGCTTACGTACTCGATCAGTGCATTACCCGGATCCCCAACGGGGTTAGAAAAAGTCGTATTGTAATTGCTAGCAAAGCTACCACTATCAGTTCCCGTGCTATCACCGTCTTCATCAGATTTATACCGAAGCACTAAGCTGCCGTCATTGGTTAATCCAAATGCATCGTAAACGCAACCAGCTTCACAGTTGGAGGGCCCTAGGCCAGTTCCCGGTATAGAAACTGAAGGAGTTATGACTATCGTAGCATGAGCTTGGATACCGATTAATCCCAAAACTAATGTAAACAAAAGTCCTGAAAACCATTTGAATGTATTTTTCATCGATTTTTCCTCTTGCTTAAAATATTATTATTAGAACTCATTACTATAAAATTTATCGTTTTTGCATTAAGATGAAAGCAATATTTATGCCATAGAATAATATTTTCTGTAATAGATTGATTTATATCATTTTAATTTTGTTTGTTTCTATAATAATCTAATTGTGTCGTCTTTTTTTAGGTCGAGTGTAAAATATATCGACGAAAAAGCGCCCCGCAGGGCGCTTAATGAAATAAACAACCCCGTGGCAAGACCACGGGGTATTAAAAAAGTGTAAGTTGA